>DAIMKE010001225.1:0-2448 GCA_036721875.1 Bradyrhizobium sp.
CTCCATATAGAGCGCGGTCATGCCCGGATTGTGCGGGTTGTTGAACCATTCCTGCGAGCGAAGATGACGGCGAGCCCCGTTGCTGCCGGTGGCATGCCCATTGGTTGGTTTCTTTGTCATTGGTTTCTCCTGCAATGCAAACGCTCTGGCGTCCGTCTCATCGTGTCGGCATGTGCAATGCCCAACGGCGCGAGCGATGATCTGCCTTCCCGCTGGCGGGTCGTTTCCTCACGAGTCCGATACTAGTCGTGGCTACTTGGTAACGCTATCATTTTGTTCGTCGCGCCCGCGGCGGCAACGGCTGGCCTGCTGTCCGAACGCCGTGCCGACGAGCTTTGCCGCTCGATCACCTTGAAGCCGAGATCGAGCACCGCCTGCTCCGGCCGCCGCCCTTCGATGGCGTTGATCAGCATGGTGGCGGCCGTCTTCCCCATCTCGTAGCGGTTGGTGCGGACGCTGGTGAGAGTGGGGACGGCGGAGGCCATGAACTCGAGGTCGTTGAAGCCGACGATCGCGATCTGCCCGGGCACCTCGATCTCCCGGCGCCGGCATTCGAACAGCACGCCGAGCGCGAGGTCGTCATTGGCGCAGAACACCGCATCGATGTCAGGCGTCTTGGCGAGCAGGTCGGCGAACAGCGTGCCCCCCAGCGTGACGGTGGTCGGCACCGAAGTGGTGATGACGAGGTTCGGGTCGAACAGCGATACTGCTTTCAGCGCATCGCGATACCCTTCGAAGCGCCGCTGAACGCGAGGGTCCATGCGCGCGCCGAGAAATCCCACACGCCGATACCCTTGTTCCAGAATGTGCGAAATGGCTGCAAAACCCGCATCGTAATGCGAGAAGCCGACCATCATGTCGACCGGGCTGTCGCCAATCTCCATGATTTGCGTGATCGGACAATTCATCGACTCCAGGATCGCGCGCGATTCCGCGGTCTGGTTGATGCCGGTCACGATCAGCCCCGCCGGCTTCTGGGCCCGAAACAGGCGCAGCAGTTTCTCCTCCTGCAGGATGCTGTAGCGGGTATTGGCGAGCTGGATGCTGTAGCGGCTGCCTTCGGAGGAATCGTAGACGCCGCGGAGCACGTCGGCGAATACGTTGTTGGTGAGTGAAGGGATGACGACGCCGATCACTTCGGTCCGATGCGAAGCCAGCGCGCGCGCGGCCAGATTGGGCACGTAGCCCAGTTCCTTCACGGCGCTGTCGACGCGCTCGCGCTTGCTCAACGACAGTGCTTCGGGATTTCTGAAGAAGCGCGACGCCGTGATCGGACTGACGCCCGCAAGCTTGGCGACTTCGGTGAGGCGGATTTTGCCAGACTTTGTCTGTTTTCGTCCCATTCAGCGCTAATATCACAACGGATTAGACGTTTGAACAATTATTGACAGCGCTACCATCGGATTGCTAAGAACTTCCAAACTGCGGATGATGATGCCCGTTGAATTCGGCTTCCGGCATTAAAGTCGAAAAGACAGAATGGCGTGCTGCCGACCCGCGGCGCCGTATAACAGAAGAAACTAAGGGAGAGAATTCGATGTCGTCGGTCCAGATTCGCGACGTGCGCAAGTCGTTCGGCAATTTTGAGGTCCTGCACGGCGTATCGATTCCAATCGAGGATGGCGAGTTCGTCGTGCTTGTCGGTCCCTCCGGCTGCGGCAAGTCGACATTGCTGCGGATGCTCGCAGGCCTCGAAAACATCACCTCGGGAACGATCTCGATCGGCGATCGCGTGGTCAACAATGTCCAGCCGAAAGAGCGCGACATTGCCATGGTGTTCCAGAACTACGCGCTCTATCCCCACATGACGGTCGCCGACAACATGGGCTTTTCGCTGAAGCTGCGCGGCGCGAGCGCCGAAGAAATCTCGAACGGCGTCAAGCGTGCCGCTGAAATTCTGGCGCTGACGCCTTTGCTCGAGCGCTATCCCCGGCAATTGTCGGGCGGCCAGCGCCAGCGCGTCGCCATGGGTCGCGCCATCGTGCGCGATCCGCAGGTGTTCCTGTTCGACGAGCCGCTGTCCAACCTCGACGCCAAGCTGCGCGTCGCGATGCGCACCGAGATCAAGGAACTGCATCAGCGGCTCAAGACCACGACGGTCTACGTCACCCACGACCAGATCGAGGCCATGACCATGGCCGACAAGATCGTCGTGATGCATGACGGCATCGTCGAGCAGATGGGCACGCCGCTCGAACTCTACGACACCCCGGCCAACCAGTTCGTTGCGGGTTTCATCGGCTCGCCGGCGATGAATTTTCTCAAGGGGCAGGTGAAGTCGAACGGCAGCGCCGGCTTTGTGGGACCGAACGGCGTCAAGCTGCCATTGGCGACGGCGCCGGCCAATTCGGAAGGGCGGCCGGCTGTGTACGGCGTCCGTCCCGAACATTTCACCATTGCCGATGACGGCGCCGAAGCCGAGATCGTCGTGGTCGAGCCGACCGGCTC
>DAIMKE010001226.1:0-2447 GCA_036721875.1 Bradyrhizobium sp.
GCCCTCAGGTGCAGGGCCGCAGGCCCTGCGGGAAAGAGCGCGCCCTCCAGAAACTCCCGCTCCGCTCCGAACTGCTCCCGATCGCCAGTCCAATTTGTCGCGTTACAGGACCGATACACGAGAGCAGCTAGGGTCCAGACTCGTTCAGAGCCAAAAGGCAATGGCGGCAGCAAGGGTTACGGCTGATAGGAAGTTCCGGGCAAGCTTGTCGTAGCGTGTAGCGATGCGACGGAAGTCCTTGAGGCGGCAGAACATGGCCTCGACGCGCCATCGGTCCTTGTAGCGGCGCTCATCGTATTGGATCGGGCGCTTGCGGTTGCGTCGACCTGGGATGACGGGGATCGTGCCCTGTTCGCGCAAGGCAGCCCTGATGCGGTTGGCGTCGTAGCCACGGTCGGCGATCACTCGTTTCATTCCAGTCGTTTCGCCGATCAGCAGGTCAGCCCCTTTCACGTCCGACGTGTTGCCGGGAGTCAGGACGAGGCGGAGTGGCCGTCCGAGGACATCGACAAGGGCGTGGATCTTCGTTGTCCGGCCGCCACGCGAGATGCCAATGGCATTGGCTCGCGCCCCCCTTTTGCGCCGCCGGCGGAGCGGTGGGCTTTGATGTAGCTGCTGTCGATCTGACCGGTTTCCGCGATCCAGCCTTCCTCGGTGAGCGCCGCCAGGATGCGGGTCCAGATGCCCCGGCGGCTCCACCGGTTCCAACGATTATAGACCGTCGTCGAGGGGCCGTATTCGGGCGGGCAGTCCGCCCAACGGCCACCGCACTTGAGCATGTGCACGATGCCCGAGATAACCCGCCGGTCATCCACGCGACGCGCTCCCGGCTGGTTCTTCGGCAAGTGCGGCTCGATCACAGCCCACGCTTCATCCGACAGCCAGAACAACGAACGCGACATTTCCAAAGCCTCCTGCCTCAGCGGAGACTCCCTGAATCAATGTGCGCACCAAATTTCAAGAGGCTGATTGGGTTTGGACCCTAAGTCCAAAGCCGCGCTCAACTGAGTCTGGATCGAGTGCAAGGTGCCCTGTACCGAACGTGAAGGCAAAGATCCGCCCAGGCACCCCCTTGCTTTTGGCAGTGAGGAACAAGACTGCACCGCAGCTCTTGTTTTGCAGCTCGACTTCTGCCGTCGTACCTGCCGCCTCTTTCACAAAACTCGCCCATGGGGGTGGGTTGCTCGGGCTTTGGCCGACAAACAGCCTGCCAGATGCAGAGGGCACCTCCCGAAACTTGTTCTCCAACCGCATGGCGGTATCGATTGCCTTGTCAGCGCGAATGAGCCTCACCGACACGCTGCCGACGCTCGCAGGTTTCTTGACCGTCAATCCGTTCTGTCCTTCCAGCCGCTGGAACATCACAATTTGATGACTTCAACGGCGAAGATATAATTTCCACGATCCTATTCAACATTGCAAATCATAATTGGGAGCGCGGCGATGACGGGAGAAGCGTTTCACTGTCCAAACATGTGCAAGCGATCGAGACTGCACAATCATTCGGGGAGGTAATGCTGCATCCAGTACTTTTCGTCGCTCTGCGATCATCTTCAGTGCCATAGCCAAATATCTGATGGCTGCTCAGATCTGAATGGACGGCCTCTTTTCCGAAGACTGGGGTAGATCGAATGGCTGCAAATAAGGCGCAAAACATACATGCGAAAGCCATACTTGAACATTGCTTGGCTGGTCCAATCAGCCTCCGCTACTCCCCGTTGCCAACTTTGCGATCCGTTCAGAACATATGGCATGCACCGCACGCCCTAGCCTCTCGACACAACCTGCGAGCCACAACAGTTCGTCCTCGGTGATGCGGTAGTGCTTCGAGTAGCGGGCCTTTACATAGGCCTCTTTCAGCTTCTCAAACCGCGCGCGATCAATCCGGGTGCCGCGTGGCCAGGCATCGACTAGGCGCATGTCGATGCGCTCGGCCTGGGTGCGCAAAAAGCCGAGATTATGGACGTGGGGCGTGTAGAAGGTGCAAACCAGAAGCACGCAATGGTAGAGCCGTTCGGTAGCCTGATGGGTATCAAACGCCGCGTCTTTCAGGTGCCCCTGTGACAGGTAGTATTTTGAGCCATCGAACCGTTTCATGGCAGCCGGGAACCACTCGTCAAAATACTCCCGCGCCATGGCCAGCGCCTGCTCAGGCGTTTTGGGCTTGGGCGTATGCAGCTCCCGCTCATCGGCCTCGTGCAAGGCGATGCCATCCTTCGCCACGTCCATGAAGAAATACCGCCCATGCGCCAGCCCATCGTTCACCTCCTGAAGCGTGTGGACGATGAAATTGACCGGCGTGTGCAGCGTCCGGTCGATCGCCAGCTCGCGGATCAGACGATCCTCGAGCTTCAGCCAGTAATCGACGCGCTCGGTGAGCCGCTTATCGTTGACGATGATCAGCAGATCGAAGTCGGAGCGATAGCCCTTGGCCGTGTGCGGCTCAT
>DAIMKE010001227.1:0-2442 GCA_036721875.1 Bradyrhizobium sp.
CGGAGATACTAATCGTTCCGCTACGCAGGTTTATTCTTGGTGCCTTGAATTGGACAGTCGAGTGGTTTGATGCGCGAAAAAGCAGCTCGGTACAGGAATTGGCGAACCGGACCACGTTGCTGATCTTCAACGGCATCTTGCCGCGCTAGCGTTTCCAGTTTGTGCGTTAGTTATCGCATACGCTTGGCGACCTCTTCGAGCATCACTTCCGTAGTGCCGCCGCCAATCGATTGAACGCGAGCATCCCGCGACATTCGTTCGATCGTGCTCTCTCGCATATAACCCATGCCGCCGTGAAACTGCAGGCACGTGTACATCACCTCATTGACGAGCTCGCCGCAATAAGCCTTAACCATCGATACTTCCTTGGTCGCGTCGATCCCCTGCGTTACCAGCCATGCCGCATGATAAACGAGCTGCCGTCCTGCTTCGACCTTGGCCGCCAGCATCGCCAGCCGGTGCCGAATCGCCTGCCGTGACCATAGCGGCGCGCCGAAGGTCTGCCGTTGCGTAACCCAGTCTAATGTAATCTCAATCGCAGCTAGTGCTTCACCCATCGCCATCGCGCCGATCACGATCCGCTCGTTCTGAAAATTTCGCATGATCGCGTAGAAGCCGCGCCCTTCCTCGCCAAGCAGGTTCGTGGCGGGAATCCGGCAATCCTCAAACAACAGCTCAGCCGTGTCCGAGGATCTCCAGCCCTGCTTGTCGAGCACACGTCCGACACGAAATCCGGGCGTGCCCTTCTCCACCAGCAGCATCGAGATACGCTGGGAAGGCCGCATGTCCGGATTGGTATTGGCGGCGATGCAATAAAGATCCGCGTGCACGCCGTTCGTAATGAACATCTTGGCGCCATTGAGCACGTAGCTGTCGCCGTCGCGGCGCGCGGTGGTCCGAATGCCCTTCACATCGGAGCCCGCGCCGGGCTCGGTAACCCCGACCGCGACGATCTTCCTTCCGGCAATGACATCCGGCATAAAGTGGTCTCTCAACGCCTGGGAGCCGGCGTTGTAGAGATGTACCGACGCCATATCGGTATGAACCAGCACCGTGATCGCCACGCCCGAGAACGACGATCGTCCCAACTCCTCGGCTAACACGACTGTCGCAAGCGTATCCATATCGGAACCGCCATATTCGGCTGGGTAGCGGATACCGAGAAAGCCAAGCTCGCCCATGCGCCGGAGCACTTCGCGCGGCACCATGCCGTCCTGTTCCCATTTAAGCGCGTGTGGCTTGATCTGCTCCTCGACGAAACGCCGTAGCTGGGCTCTCAGCAATTCATGTTCTTCGCCGAAATAAGCCGAGCGATTCGGGGTGCCGACGTGGTGCGTGCTCATCGTTGACCCTGCGGGCTAAGGAAAAATTGTCGAAAAGGATTGGTATCCGCTATCAACTTGAAAGCATGAAAGCGGACATCGTTCGGCACAACCTCGTCTGCCCTGCCTCATCTGCCTTGCCTTATTTACCTTGCCACACCGGTTTGCGTTTCTCGGCAAAGGCTCTCGGGCCTTCAATGGCATCGAGGCTTGCATAGGTTTCGACATGAAGCCTGTTGGCCTCAACGAGTCCCTTCTCGCAGCCAAGGTCCATCGCGGCCAACACGCTGGCCTTTGCCGCCCTCACCGATAATGGTGCGCCTTCCACAATCTTGCGTGCAAGCTGCAATGCACGCGCGCGAACGGCGTCGGGCGTTTCTTCCAGATAATTGACGAAGCCATATTCTGGGAGCCGCTCGATCGGCAGGGTCTCGCCGGTCAAGACGAGTTCCATCAGCACCGGTTGCGGCAACATCCAGAGCAGCGGTACCGCCCACGGCGATCCCCGCCCCATCTTGACCTCGGTAATCCCAGCTCGTGTTCCGCGTAAGCCTATCCTCAAGTCGGACTTAAGCGCCAGCAGCATCCCGCCCGCCATCAGCGACCCAGTCATCGCCGCGATGATCGGCTTTGAAACGGTTCGCATGGCCGTTTGCATCGGATCGCGCATCAGGGTCAGTATGTCGACGCCGTCACGCGCCCTGATCTCGGCTGCCTGCCTGAGGTCCAGACCGGCGGAGAATACGCCGCAGTCAGCCGAGGTCAGGATCACCACCCTCGCCTGGGAATCCCGTTCGACACGCTCCCAGGCATTGGTCAAACCGTTCATCGCCTCAACCGACAAGGCGTTCTTACGCGCGGGCCGATCGATGGTAATCGTCGCGATGCCATCCTCGACCGAGTAACGAATAGGTTCATTGTCTGACATCGATCTGCCTTTTTGTGCATTCTAACATGTGTTAGAATATCCTAAACCGACCGAACGCAAAAGCATTTTCAGGCATGGGATTGGTGATGCACGAGAGTCCTTCAAAAATGCGCTTCGCGCCGGACCTTCTCAAGGGTCAGGTCGCACTCGTCACCGGCGGCGGCACAGGAATGGGCCGCGCCACGGCCATTG
>DAIMKE010001228.1:0-2442 GCA_036721875.1 Bradyrhizobium sp.
ATCATCCGCATGGACCGCGACGGCAAGAACCGCGAGGTCTACGCGACTGGCTTGCGCAATCCGGTCGGCATGGATTTCAACCCGAAGGACAGGTCACTCTGGACCAACGACAACCAGGTCGACGGCATGGGCGACGACCAGCCGCCCGGCGAACTGAACCGCATCGCCAGCGCGGGGCTCGATTTCGGCTTCCCGTGGTACGGCGGCGGCAAGGTCCGCACCAACGAGTACAAGAACGATACGCCCCCCGCCAACGCGGTGTTCCCGCAGGTGGAGCAGGCGGCCCATGCCGCCGATCTCGGGCTGATCTTCTACACGGGAACGATGTTCCCGGCGAAGTACCGCGGCGCCATTTTCTCGACGCAGCATGGCTCGTGGAATCGGACCGTGCCGGTCGGCGCGCGGCTGATGGTCACGTACCTCAAGGATGACGGCAACGTGGCGGGAAAATCCGAACCGTTCGCCGAAGGGTGGAACGATAACGGCTACTACCTGGGGCGTCCGGTGGATGTCGCGCAACTCCCCGATGGATCGCTGCTGGTCTCGGACGATCTCGTCGGCGCGCTGTATCGCATCTCGTATGAGGGCAAATAGGCTCTCGGGTAGGCTCTGATGAGCGGGATGGCTCGCGAGGGCTATCCCGCCCCACCGCGATCCGCGCATGCAAAGGTCGAGGATGAAGTACACGCTTTCACGGACGGCAACGGCGGTCGCTAAATTGCTCGTGACGGCAGTTCTTCTGCTGGCAGCCAGCGGCGGCGCGAGCCATGCCGGCGACATCATGGCCGGCCGCGCCAAGGCGATGATGTGCCAGGCCTGTCATGGCCTCGACGGTCTCGCCAAGACGCCCGACGCGCCGAACATCGCCGGCCAGACCGAGCCCTACCTGACAATCCAGATGCAGGCGTTCAAGACCGGTGTGCGAAAGAACGATGCGATGTCGGTCGTGATGCCGCCATTGTCCGATCAGGACATCGAGGACCTCGCGGCCTATTATTCAGCCATCGAGATCACGATCGGAAAAGTGCCGGGCGAATAGGCGGAGCATTCAACGGCGAACGCTGCGTCTGGAAAAGGCGGCTTCGCGTCAATTCGGGAAAAAGTCCCGCCGAATTCAAGATTGATTCACTTTGACGGCGCGCGTCGCAGCAATACGATTGCGTTCGCTACTTTCCGCTTTGCGCAGGAAAGTGTCTGTAACCGCACTTGACCCCGCTCTCCCTGAGAGCGGGGTCTTTTCTGTGGCGGTTGGGTAACTTTGCCGTCCGCGCCTCAGTTCTTCAGGACGATACGCCCGACGACTTTTCCGGCGCGCAATTCGTCGATCCATTTCTGCACGTCGGCCATCGGCTCTTCCTTCATCGGCGTCGGCTTGATCTTGCCGGCGCGGGCCAGCGACATCAATTCCTTTGCCTCGGCGAGCGTGCCGACCATGAAGCCCTCGATGGTCATGCGCTTGTAGACCCACTGCACCATCGGCAGGCTGAAATTACCGCCCATCAGCCCGGAGACCACGATCTTGCCGCCGCGCGCCAGCACCGAGACGGCGAAGGCCATCGACTTCTCGTTGCCGGCGAAATCGACGATCTCGTCAAAGCCGCCCTCGGTCTCCTTGAGGATGCGCCTGATGATTTCGGGCTCGGCCGGATCGTAGGCGACAGCCGCGCCATTCTTCAGCGCGGTCTCGCGCGCGGCGGGGCTGAGGTCGGCGACCGTGATCTTCTGCGTGAACATCGCCTGCGCGAACGCAAGCCCCATCATGCCGACGCCGCCAAGGCCGATCAGCAGCAGATTACGCTGCCGCGGACGGTCCACCAGCCGCTTCAGCGCGCCATAGGCGGTCACGCCCGAGCACATCAGCGTCGCCGCCTGGTTGACGGGGAGGGGATCGTAATCCAGCAGGTATTTCGCGTCCGGCACCAGCACATGGGTGGCAAAGCCGCCGTCGATCGAGACGCCGAGGAAGCGCTGCTTGACGCAGAGGTTTTCATCGCCGTTGGCGCAGTCGCGGCACTGGCCGCAACCGATCCAGGGGAACACTGCCTGCTTCCTGCCGATCAGCTCCTTCGGAGCATCCGGCCCAACCTCGTCGACCACGCCGGCGATCTCGTGCCCGAGCGTGAACGGGAGCGTCATGCCGCGCGTGGTGTCGAGCTTCTTGCCGCCGCCGAGATCGGCATAGCCGTCCTGGATGTGCAGGTCGGAGTGACACAGCCCGCAGCGTTCGATGCGGACGAGGACTTCGCGGCCCTGCGGCTTCGGCGTGTCGATGATGGTCTCGCACAGCGGCGCATCGAACTTGACGAGGGATTGGCGAACCATTCGCGCCATGGCGTCTACTCCTTAAACAGTGTTTGATTTTGTGTTCCGTATATCGGTCAATTCACGGGCCATGGCAACAAAACCGGATACCGGAACGGTTTCGGCCCGGCGGGTCGGGTC
>DAIMKE010001229.1:0-2438 GCA_036721875.1 Bradyrhizobium sp.
CCTCATAGGGTTCGTTGGCGCGCGCGGAGACTTCCGGCCCGTGCAGGGAATCGACGCCGACGAGTTCGAACCGCCATTCGCTGGCGTCGACGCCGGTCAGCTTCAGTCGCTCGCGAACGATCTCCAGCGCCAGCCGCCCACGCGCCAGCGCGCCCGGACCTGCATAGGAAATCTGGCCCTCGCCGATATAGCTGTCGACATAGCCGACCGAGACCTTCAGCGTATCGGTCCGCTTCGCGCCGCGGCCGCCGCTGACACGAACACGATCCGGACCGATTTCCTCGACCTTCACCTGCGAGAAATCCGCAACCACATCCGGCTGAAAATACTTCGCGGGATCGTGCACCTCGTAGAGCAACTGCTCCTTGCAGGTCTGCGCCGTCACCGCGCCGCCGGAACCTGCAACCTTGGTGATGACGAGACTGCCGTCCTCCCCGACTTCGCCGATCGGAAAACCGAGCCGCGCCAGACCGAGAACATCCTTGTAGCCGGGATCGGCGAAATAGCCGCCGGTGATCTGGCCGGCGCATTCCAGCAGATGCCCGGCGACGGTGCCCTGCCCAAGCAAATTCCAGTCATCCAACGCCCAGCCGAAGGCATGAATCATCGGTGCCAGGAACAGCGCCGGATCGGACGCGCGGCCGGTGATGACGATATCGGCGCCCGATGTCAGCGCCTGCGCCATCGGTTCGGCGCCGAGATAGGCATTGGCGGACAAGAGCCGGTTGCCGAGTTGCCGGATCGTGCCGTCGAACTCCATGATCTTGAGGTCGCCGTCCTTGCAGGCATCGAGCACGTCGTCGCCGACGATGGCGGCGATCTTCAGCGCGGACAGCCCGAGCGACTTCGCGATGTCGGCGGTCTTGCGCGCCGCTGCTTCCGGGTTGGCGGCGCCCATGTTGGTGACGATCTTGATGCCTTTGGACGCGCAGAGCGGCAGCACCGCGCGCATCCGCTCTTCGAGCAGCGGGTCATAGCCGCTGTCCGGATTTTTCATCCGCGCCTGCTGTGCCAGCGCCACCGTGCGTTCGCCGAGGCACTCGAACACGAGGTACTGGATATCGCCCTTTTCAGCGAGTTCGACCGCGGGCTCGATGCGATCGCCCGAATAGCCGGCCCCGGAGCCTATTCGAATGGTTCGCACCTCGTCTCCATCACCGTTACGGGCACATCGTGTTTCGCAGTGAGAAATACCCTAGCGCGGAAAATCGCTGGCATACAAGCGCACTCCTCCGCAGGAATGCAGCCATGCGGCTTAACCGCTGCTGGACCGTTGACGGGCAATGGTCAAATGTCGCATCAAGATCGCAACAAGCGCCCCCGGCGCCCGTTTCCCAAGGAGAACAGCCGATATGGCGGAGCCCGCGCGCGCTAAACCAAAGCCCACACCCGAAACGCAGCATTTCTGGGAGGGCACGCAGGCCGGCGAATTGCGCCTGCAGCGCTGCGACGCCTGCGCCAACGTCTACTTTCCGCCGCGCCCGTTCTGCCCCTCCTGCGCCTCGCGCAAGGTCTCGGTGTTCAAGGCCAGCGGCAAGGCCAAGCTCTACAGCTACGTCATCAACCACCGCCCCGCAGCGCCCGGCTTCACGCCGCCTTATGCTATTGCGGTCGTCGAACTCGACGAAGGCCCGCGCATGATGAGCAACATCATCGACTGCCCGCAGACGCCGGAGGCACTTGAGCTCGACATGAAGCTCGAAGTCGCGTTCGAAAAGCTCGACGACAAGATCACCCTTCCTCAGTTCCGTCCGGCGAAGGGCTAAGCACCATGCGCAAGAATGCAGTCGCCGTCGTCGGCGCAGCCGAGACCACCGAACTCGGCGTCATCCCCAACATGTCGCAGATCCAGCTCCATGCGGACGCGGCGCTCAACGCCATCGCCGATGCCGGGCTGAAACTCTCCGACATCGACGGCATCGCCACCGCGGTGGAAACCCCGCAGCAGATCGCTCACTATCTCGGTATCACGCCGACCTGGGTCGACGGCACATCCGTCGGCGGCTGCTCGTTCATGCTGCACGTCCGCCACGCGGCGGCAGCGATCGAGGCCGGCCTCTGCAAGACCGTGCTGATCACCCATGCCGAAAGCGGCAAGTCGATGATCGGCAAACAGCCGCGCTCGATCCCCGCCGACAGCCTGCAGGGTCAGTTCGAGGCGCCGTTCGGCGTCTACGGTCCGCCCAGCATGTTTCCGATTCCGGTGCTACGCTACATGAAGACCCACGGCATCACCCATGAGCAGATCGCCATGGTCGCGGTGGTGCAGCGGGAATGGGCCGCGAAGAATCCGCGCGCCACCATGAAGGCGCCGATCACGGTCGAGGACGTGCTGAATTCGCGAATGATCGCCTATCCGTTCCGCATCCTGCAGTGCTGCCTCGTCACCGACGGCGGCGGCGCGCTGATCCTGACCTCGGCCGACCGCGCCAGGGACT
>DAIMKE010001230.1:0-2432 GCA_036721875.1 Bradyrhizobium sp.
AGCTCAGGAAAAGGGGGCGCACCCGCCGGCTCGGAGGGCGCCGTGACCGGCGGGTGCTTGAGGGCATGGGAGGATGCTCGGCTCATGCAAGGAACCTAGCACATCAATAGAACAAATCAAGAACATGATCGAAAAGAATACGCGCGAGAGAAACGCGGACGCCGGCAACCATGCCGCAAAAAACTGCACGCCAACGGCTGTTTTGAATGTGACAAGGTGATAACAGTGCGACGGTTTTTCACCGTTTGAGCCGTCGAAGCCTCACCCATGCTGAGCGTGATCATCCCGACCGAGGGTGTGGAGCAACCCGTCGTGGCAACGCTGGCGGCGCTCGTGCCGGGCGCTGCAGCCGGCGTCATCCGCGAAGTGCTGCTGGTCGACCGCGCCGGGACCGGCGTGATCGAGCGCGTGGCCGACGTCGCCGGCTGCCGCTTTCTGGCTTTCGAGGGCACGCGCGCGGCAGCCCTCGCCGCGGGCGCGCGGGCGGCACGCTCGCCCTGGCTGATGTTCCTGCATGCAGGTGCGGTGCTCGACAGCGGCTGGATCGACGAGACCACGCAATTCATCCAGAGCGTATCGAGCAGCGACCGGCCCCGCGCAGGCGTGTTCCGCTACGCCCGCTCCCCCTATGCCGACACGCGGCTGCGCGATGGCTTCAAGTTCGTCGCTCGCATGATTGCCGGGCCGTCGGCGGAACAGGGCCTTCTGATCGCGCGCGATCATTATGAGCGGCTTGGCGGCTACCGGCCGGATTCGCGCCGCTCCGAGACGCGGCTCTTGCGCCAGCTCGGCCGCTCCTCGCGCACCCAACTGCGCAGCCGGATCATGGTCGTCGCCTGAGGCGTACACCGCAGGGCCGGACTCAAAATATCGAAAACAACCCCATGCAAAGTAGAAGCGGCATCGAGCCGGGGCGCTCGCCATGCGAATATACTTGCCAAACGCAACTATATATTTGACAATGGCAAATATCGAGGGAATCACGATGCCCGAACTGGATTCCGAACAGGAGGTGGCGGCGGTCCGCGCCTTCAACCGATTCTACACCCGCAAGCTCGGCGTGCTGGACCAGCAACTGCTGAAGAGCCCGTTCTCGCTGAGCGAAGCCCGGGTGCTCTACGAACTCGCCCACCGCCAGGATCTCTCGGCCAAGGAGATCGGCGCCGAGCTGGGTCTGGATGCCGGCTACCTCAGCCGGATCGTGCAGAATTTCGACGAAGCCGGCTTGATCAGCCGCGACCCGTTGCCGTCCGACCGCCGGCAGTACCGGCTAGCGCTGACCGCCAAGGGACGGCAGGCGTTCGCAAAACTCGAGCGCAGCATGCGTGACGAAGTTGCTGCGATGCTGGCGAAGTTGCCGCACGACGGCAGAGCGCGCTTGATCGGGGCGATGGCCTTGATCGAGCGGCTGCTCGGCGAATCCGGCGGCCTGGCTCCGCCGGCGATCCTGCGCGAGCCGCGGCCCGGCGACATGGGCTGGGTGGTGCAGAGCCATGGCGCGTTCTACGCCCGCGAATACGGCTTCGATTCCTCGTTCGAGGGCCTTGTCGCCGAGATCGCAGCAAAATTCCTCGCCTCGTTCGATGCGTCGCGCGAGCGTTGCTGGATCGCCGAGATCGAGGGTCAACAGGTCGGCTCGATCTTTCTGGTGCGGCACAGCGACGACGTCGCAAAACTGCGCCTGCTGCTGGTCGATCCGGCCGGACGCGGTCAGGGCCTCGGTCACCGCCTGGTCGGCGAATGCGTCGCTTTTGCAAAAGCCTGCGGTTATCGCCGCATCACGCTGTGGACCCAGAGCATTCTGGTCGCTGCCCGCAGGATCTATCAGGACGCAGGGTTCAAGCTGGTCGCCACCGAGCCACACCGCAGTTTCGGCCAGGACCTGATCGGCGAGACCTGGGAGCTCGAACTGTGAAGTCCAAGCGTCGCGACATTGAGGGTCGCGACATTGAGGGTCGCGACAGCAAGCGGCGCGTGACGCCTGAGCTCATCGACTTCCACATCAAGCGCGCGCATCGATTGCGCAAAGAAAGCTTTCGCAACACGTGGCGCGCTATCGCGGCGTGGCTGGTCAATTGTAGGATGGGTAGAGCGAAGCGAAATCCATCAATCGCATGCGATGAGAGATGATGGGTTTCGCTCGCTCTACCCATCCTACAAAGCGGCTGATCAGGCCGACGCGCCTTTGGCTTTAGGCCGCCGCAGATGCTCGTCGAGCCGCGGCATGATCTCGACGAAATTGCAGGGGCGCGTGCGGTAATCGAGCTGGGGGCCAAGGATGCCGTCCCATGCATCGCGGCAGGCGCCGGGCGATCCCGGCAGGCAGAAGATGAAAGTGGCCCCAGCGACGCCGGCGGTGGCGCGGCTCTGCACGGTCGATGCGCCGATCTTGGCGTGGCTCAGCATGTGAAAGGCGATGGAGAAACCATCCA
>DAIMKE010001231.1:0-2429 GCA_036721875.1 Bradyrhizobium sp.
GTCATATGTCGATCTTCGTTCGGCGGTCGCAGGCGCCCTCGCTGGAACGCTCGGCCTCGACCTCCTGAGATTTAGCTGGACCTATCGCCTCTGCTCGATCCTGTTCTTCCTTTTGGCCTCCTATGGCTTCGTGCAGGGCTTCTATTCCAATTCCCCACGGAAATGGATCGCCTTCTTCTTCTCCGCGACCAGCAACGCTGCCGTCTTGATGACAAACGGCAGCCTCGCCGTCGCCAGCAGTGTTGTGTTTCTTGGCGTGCTGATAGGCAATGCGCGGCATGACGCAAACGGCGGGTCGGTCCGATCCGCCCTGCTGCTGACCGTTAGCGCCGGCGCAACTCTGCTGCTCGCGTTCGCTTTCAACAACAACACGCTCGTACTTGCGCTGCTCTTAGTCGCGCTGTTCCTGCTCAGGATGCTGAGCGGCAGCGGAAGGTATGGCTGGGCTCTTTTTCTTGGTTGCATCTGGCCGGCGACGCTCCTTCTTGCACATCGCGGCTCCTACCTGTTCGTTCCGATCGTTCTGGTCAGCTGGCTTCTGTATCTTGCCGTCTTGCGGATGATTTCCGCCTGGCCGTCGTCCAGCATCGCGGTCCTGCGACTTCTGTCTTTCGTGCTGCCCCCGATGATTCTCGGAATTGTCGTCTGCGTGGCGGGAATGCGCTTCGGCTACATTCAGCCAATGAGCGCCAACGATACCTTTTCCTCGATTACGGAACTGATCCTGGGCAGAAGGATCCAAGGCGGAGAAGAGCTGTTCCTGGGCTCTGGACCGCTCGTTGCAACGATCGAACTTGGCCGGGCTATAGGCCCTCTCCTGTCCATCTGCATCGCGCTGGGCGTCGCTTGGTGGTGGATGACCAGACCTGTCCGGCGGAATGCGTCGGGTGCGATCGGTTCGCAACCCGAAGGCTTCGTGACACTGGTGTGGTCTTGGATTACCGGCTGCGGGCTGAGCCTTGCCGTGCTCTCCGGCTTCCCATTCTTGTATCGCACCGGTGCAATCATATTGTCGCTGTTCGCGATCACGGCAACTGAAGTTTTTTGTCAATTGCTTATCGATTTCCGTCCCTCCCGATATCGGCGGGTCCTCGTTGCCACGACGATCACGCTGCTTGCGACCGTTCTCGTGGTTCTGGTCTACGCATTTGCCTGGCGAACGGACCTGCCCTTTGCCCGCTATCAGGCGTTCCTACGACCGATGGAAATTTCAGGCGTTGCGCTACTCATGACGCTCGCGCTATTGACCCCGATCCAGTCGCAACGAGTCTACACCTACGCTCTGGTGGGGATCGTAGGCTTGGGCATGGCCGTCGATAAAGTTGGTCTGTCCGGCATCATCAGGAGCTACAGTTACGGCGCGATTCCCGATCGCGCTGCAGTCGTGTCACACTACAACGCCGACGAACTTGAATTGGCTCGTTGGCTCCGCGAGAATCTGAGGAATGGAGTCATCCTCTCGGATCCGTATACGTTGGGCATAGTCCAGGCGGTCACGGGCGCGCCGGCCGTGTATCTGTTCTCCAATCTAGATACTGTGAACGAGACGATTGCAAACCGGGCCAAATCGGTTGTGCGCACAATTCTGCAGCCGACCGAGGGAGATCAGCGGCTTTCAAACACTTGCAGCCTGATCGCATCCCTGGTGGGGGCAATCAACTCGGAGACCTTCTTCCAGATGCGCAGGACCGATGCTTTGGGCGGAATCATGCGATCCGTCAGCGGCGTGCCGGCGGCAGGCCAGCCCCCTTCCAACTTAACCGGCTCTGAAATCCCACCTGAGGAGGCCAGGTCCACGATCCAGAGTATTCTTGGGACCGGCGAGAATGCCTGGAAGCTCGTCGTGATCATCACGCCCCGCACGATCGAGTGGACCCATCTCGCAGCCGACCAGCGTCTCAGCTACTTTCCTCCGTGGGAGCCGATGGCCCCTATCACCGACGCCCTTCGCCCCAGTCCGTTTCCGATCCTGTTCGCCAACAGGCAGACGGTCGTCATTCGCATTCCCTGCTCGCGCTGATATGAAGTGCGACGGTAATTGCCCTTCGTATTGCTGCAGATTGGCGTCACGTCGCATCGTTCACGCTGTCAAGAGGACATATCATGTTGAGACAGGCCGTCATCCTCGTTGGAGGGTTGGGTACGCGGCTTGGCGCGCGCACCAAGGCGGTGCCCAAGCCGATGCTCGAGATCGGCGGCCGACCGTTTCTCGATACGCTGATCGATGAACTCGCCCGCTATCACGTTTTCGACGAGATCCTTTTGCTCGCCGGGCACAAGGCCGACATCGTCGAGCGCCACTATGCCGGCGCGGCGAGGGGCCGGGCGAAGGTCCTGGTGTCGCGCGAGACCGAGCCGCTCGGCACCGGCGGAGCGCTCGTGCATGCGCGCGACCTTCTGCATGACCGCTTCCTGCTGCTCAATGGCGA
>DAIMKE010001232.1:0-2423 GCA_036721875.1 Bradyrhizobium sp.
TGGTCGACTGCGGCGGCACCAGCTTCAAGCGCAGGGCCGACGATACGGCCGAAACGGTGTCCGAAGGGTTTCAAGCTACCACGCCCAGACGGCTCCGCTGATCGCGCATTACGAGTGGCAGTCGGTGTTGGAACGGGTGTCGGCGATGGGGTCCATCACCGGCATCCGCGCCCGGCTGGCCGGGATCGTGGGGCGCGTCGCGGCATGAGATCGGGTTTCCGCCGGCCAGAGGAGGGCGGGCGGTGACCGGGAAGAGAAGGATCACGGCGCACGCGGCCTGATCCTTCGCAAGAGACCGCCCAGACCGGGGTGGAGCAGAGCAGAAGCCTGCCGGGACGGGCAGGCGAAGGCCGGAAAGAAGACGGGGACCGCCTGAATCACCGATTCAGGCCATAAGGAGGAATTGCATGACGACCACCACAACCAACCTGCGCGAGCGCTCGCTGTGCGTTGACATCAGAGTCTGCAGGGATGGTGGAAGAGCAAAGGTGAGGACGGAAGAGGGCGGAAGGAGCGTAAAGACAAAGGCTTAACGTGCAAGACACACAGACATCGAGTGCCGGACGAATGTCAGCAGGAAACGCGGGAAAGGGCACCGCTGTGTAGTGGCCGGGGGAAATGGCCAAATGGCAAGGCGTGTCGGCCCATAGGCTTTAACGCACTGTAAAACAGGCATTAAATGCCTATAAAGGGTGGCATGGCCATTGAAAAACGGCGTGGAATAGGGCGCGGAACTGGGAAATGGAGTGCCAAGTTCGGGCGGCAGTTCCCAGAAGGCGAAAAGGGGCGCAAAAACAATGCTGTCGGGGTTCCGGGAAGGCGACGGGAGTGACCGCAAACTGGGAACTGATTTTCAGGGTCTAGATCTCGGACAGCACTGCCCTGACCCGACCGACGACCTGCACCGCATTCATCTGCGCCCCCGATAGGGCGATGGGTGGAAAGGCCGGATTGTCAGACGCGACGACAAGCGTCGATGGCCGCTTATCCTCGCCAGAGACTGTAGGCATCAGACGCTTCACGAAGGACTGACCGTCCCAGTTGAAAGCGTAGACGCCCGGCCTGTTCGGCATCTTCTGTGTCAGATCGACAAGGACAAGCGCCCCGTCTGGTATTGCCGGGGCCATGCTGTCGCCCTTCACGGTAACCAGCACTGTCAGGTCCGAGTTAAGGCCGCGCCGCTCGAACCAAGAGACCGGAAATGCCATGCCCGCAGCGTCCTCGCCTACATCTGGCGTCAGGCCATTTCCCGCTGAGATTGAAAGGTCCATCCGCTTGACGAAGGCATATTCGTGGTCGCCGAATCGCACATCACCATGTCCTGGGCGTGCATAGTCCGGCGCGCTGACAGCCTGGGCGCGGCCGGAGAATCCTTGGCCGGGAGCGCGCATCATCTCGCCGTGCCCGTTGAGGAGCCAGTCGGAATTGATACCGTAAACGTCTGATATCTTTATCAGAAAGCCCCTTGAGGGCTTCCGAATGTCTTTCTCAATGTAACCCACGGTAGCGTTACTTGTGCCTAGGGTTGCGCCGAAATCTCGCTGACCGAGGCCGAGCGACTCCCTGAACGCTACAAGCCTTTTCCCTGGACTATCGGCCATGGCGACAAATCCTCTTGACCGCCAACTTATTGTTAGCGTAGTGTGGCAACAATATGTTAGCGCTCCACCAAAGGAACTAAGTCGCTATGTCACGAAAAACGCCGGATTTCCAGCCGAGTCTCATCTTGCTCGATGTCCTGACAGGTGCGTTCCGCGCAAGCGGCACAACCTTCGAGGGCTGGTGCAAGGATAACGGGCTGAGCCCGATGAATGTCCGCAACGCCGCGCTTGGCCAGTCGAGGTCAGATTCGGCGAAGAAGGTTCTGGAGCAGGCCATAGATGCAGCAGGCCGCGAGTTCGTTCTGAAGATCTACCGGGACCGGGTTCTAGATCACGCAGCCCAACTGCGGAAGGGCGCAGCGTGATGCTTGCTCGCCTCCGTCGTTCTCTGGCGGCCGCAATCTGCCCCGAACTCGCCAGACCTAAAGTTGAAGTTGGCGTTGCTCCGGCGAGACCGGCCGGTGGCAGCGAACGCAACGTTATTTCAGGGCTCTTGATCCTCACTGACGCCTTCCAGTTCGCGACCGCGTTAAGCGACTGGGAAGTAGCGCGCCGCGCTGGCGTCAATAATCGGGCGATCATCATCCTGCGTCGAGGCTCGCCCGTCGCGCCGCGGACGGCGGCGCGGCTGTTCGAATTCTTTGAAGAAGCCTGGCCTGTCGGTATGGTTTGGCCGCTTGATTCTGAAACCAACGCGTTGTTCGGGACCATCCTGACGATACCGGCAATCGAGATGGTTGGCGGAATCGAAGCGATGCACGAGCTGGTTCGCGCCAGTGGGCGGAAGCGCACCAAGGGCGCGATCCAAGCCTGGGCAGCTAG
>DAIMKE010001233.1:0-2417 GCA_036721875.1 Bradyrhizobium sp.
GCCGAGTAGTTCCTCGATCGATGCCGCGAGCGCCGTCTCGTCATGCGGCACCCGCCGCTCGGCAATGATGGTCGCCCCCGCCGGCGCCAGCCGCTCCGCCGTCACGCGCAGGGTCTTGTCGATCACCTTCGCCGCGAGCCCGGGCAGCAAGGTGGAAACCACGCCGACGCGCTTGATGACGTACGGCGCGATCCGCAGCGCGCCTTCGCCCGCGACCGCCACGGCGGCATCGCGCAACTTCGCCTCGACGCCGAACGGAATGAGCTTTACGGTCGCGACCATCTCGCCTTCGACCACAGGCTTGAAGGCTGAGAGCGTCGCAAACGTGATGGCCTCGTCGACGCCGTTGATGCGGTCGACCGCGGCGCGATCCACCACCAGCACGCCGGCCTGCGCCGCGAACAGATTGGAGCGGCCGGTAAAGGCGCGCTCGACATTGATGCCCTCGCCCGCCACCGCCTCTGCGATGCTGGCGGCCGCAACGTCTTCGGAGACGTCGCCCGGCTCCAGCCGCACCACGACGACTTCCGCAACACCAGCCTTGTTTAGCGCCTCGACCTCGGCCGGCCCGATCGTGGTGCCTTTCTTCAGCACCAGCGAACCCTGCCGCAGCGTGTGGACGGTGACCCCGCCAATCGCGTCGGCCGGACTGGCGGGACCGAACTTCATGCCGCCTGCACCTTCGCGGTTTGCTTCTCGCCTTGCTTCTCGCCTTCCTTGGGCAACCGCAGTTCGGCGGTGATCTCGGCCATGATCGAGACCGCGATCTCCGACGGCGACACCGCGCCGATGTTGAGACCGATCGGCGCGCGAATCCGCGCAATGTCGGCGTCGGACGCACCCTGCGCCTTCAGCCGCTCGGCGCGCTTGGCATGGGTTTTCCGCGAGCCCAGCGCGCCGATATAGAAGCAATCACGTGCAAAGGCGTGCAGCAGCGCCGGATCGTCGATCTTGGGATCATGCGTCACGGCGACGAATGCCGTGTAATGGTCGATATTGAGCGGCGGCAGCGCCACGTCGGGCCATTCCGCGATCAGCGGCACGTCGGGAAAGCGTTCGGGGCTTGCAAAGGCCGTGCGCGGATCCACCACCGTCACGTCGTAATCCAGCGAGCGCGCCAGCGGCGCCAGGGCCTGACTGATATGGACCGCGCCGATTATCACGAGCCGCGCGGTTGGTGCATAGACATTGAGAAACAGCTTCTTGCCGCCGCTCTCGATCATGCCGCTCTTGCCCATGCGAAGCTGCCTGGCAAGCTCGGCGCTCAACGGATCGGTGGCGATATCCCTGGCCTTGACCAGCCGCTGTTCGCCATTGGCGGTGTCGGTCACCACGATCACTGGCCGGCGCGCGGCGCGCTCGGCGTTTACCTCTGTCAGGGTTTCGAGTTTCACGACTGGCCCACTTTCTCGACGAAGACGCGGATGGTGCCGCCGCAGGACAGGCCGACATTCCAGGCGGTCTCGTCGGCAACGCCGAATTCCAGCATCTTCGGCTTGCCGCTGGCAATCACGTCCAGCGCCTCGGTGACGACAGCCCCCTCGACACAGCCGCCGGAGACGCTCCCCAGGAACGTGCCGTCGTCGTTGATGACGAGGCTCGACCCGGCCGGGCGCGGCGCCGAGCCCCAGGTCTCGACCACGGTTGCCAGCGCCACGCCGTGGCCGGCCTTCTGCCAATCCTCGGCAGCCTGCAGAATGTCTTCGTCGCGATTGAGCATATCGTGCCCTTTCAAGCTGCGGATCGGATCAGGCTGCGATGGTGCGGCGGAGGTGGCGCGGAAAGCGCCTCGATCAGCCCTTCCATCGAACTCAAATTATGCACCGGGCGGAATTCGTCAACGTGCGGCAGCATCATTTTGATGCCCTGGGCCTTGGCCTCGAAGCCGCCATAGCGCAGCAGCGGGTTGAGCCAGATCAGGCGGCGGCAGGACCTGTGCAGTCGATCCATCTCGAACGCCAGCGAGGCGTCCGCCTCCCGCTCCAGCCCGTCGGAAATCAACAGCACGATGGCGCCTTGCCCGAGCACCCGCCGGCCCCACAGCTTGTTGAAGGTATGCAGCGAGGTGGCGATGCGCGTGCCACCGGCCCAATCCTCCACCGACGACGAACAACTCGCCAGCGCCTCGTCGGGGTCGCGCGCCCGCAGCGAGCGCGTCACGTTGGTCAGCCGGGTGCCGAACAGGAACACCGAAACCCGCTTGCGGGCGTCGGTGATGGCATGGAGGAAATGCAGGAACAGGCGGGTATATTCGCTCATCGACCCTGAGATATCGAGCAGCGCCACGATCGGAGCCGGCTTGTCGATCCGGCCGAGCTTTCGGATGTCGATGATCTCGCCGCCGGTGCGGAGGCTGCTGCGCAACGTCCGGCGCATGTCGAGCCGCAGCCCCTTGGCGTCGGGCTGGTAGCGGCGGG
>DAIMKE010001234.1:0-2413 GCA_036721875.1 Bradyrhizobium sp.
ATATGACGGAACAGCGCCTCCGGCAGATGCAGGCGCAGCAGATCCGTCAGCGCCGGATCGGCCCGGTAGAAATTCATTCCCGTGGTGTCGGGTGCGAGCAATCCCGGCTGGCTGGCAGCGGCTGCGCGATCCTGCTTGAGTGGCTGCATGTGATTAGCCCTTGTTCGTTCCGCCCGATATTGATCTTGTACCGATAGCGCAGGCGGTCACGCCGTCAACAAGCATAATTGGAGGACCCACCCATGGCCGAGGGATACCGTATCATCGGCGCCGAGATGTCGCCTTACTCGGTCAAGGTCCGCTCCTATTTCCGCTACAAGGGAATCCCGTTCCAGTGGATCCCGCGCAATGCCGCGAGCCAGGCGGAATTCGAGAGATACGCCAAAATGCCAATCATCCCGCTGGTGGTGACGCTTGACGGAACTGGCATCCAGGATTCCACACCGATCATCGACCAGGTCGAGAAGCTTTACCCCGAGCCGTCCGTGCATCCCGCCGAGCCCGTCACCCAATTCATCTCCGCGTTGATCGAGGAGTTCGGCGACGAATGGGGCAACAAATGGATGTTCCACTATCGCTGGGCGCGCGATGTCGACCAGATCAGTTCAGCCGGCCGCATCGCACGCATGCGCGCACCCCAGGCGAGCGAAGCGGAGCATGACGCATTCGCTCAGCAGGTGCGGGCGCGCATGGTGGACCGGGTCTGGTTCGTCGGCTCCAACGCGGTGACCGCTCCGCAGATCGAGGCAGGCTTTCAGGAGATGCTTGGCCTGCTGGATACGCATCTCGCGACACGCCCCTATCTGTTCGGCGCACGACCGGCTTATGGCGATTTCGGCCTTTGGGGCCAGTTCTATGAGATGTGGACGGACCCCACGGTCGGCGCCCTGATCGGCGGTGGCGCGCCGCACGTGCTCGACTGGATCCACCGCATGCTGTGGCCGCGCGACGACGGCGGGTTCGAAACATGGACCGCGCTGGCGCCAACGCTGATGCCGATCCTGACCAGGCAGGTCGGCCGACAGTTCTGGCCGTGGACGCTCGCCAATGAGCGCGCGCTCGCCGAAGGCAAGGAGGAATTCAGCATAGCCCTCGGCGACAAAGTCTGGACGCAGAAGCCGCAAAAGTATCACGCTCGGTCGCTAGGCATGCTGCGCGCGAAGTACGCAAGTCTGTCCGACAAGCAGGATCTCGACCTGATCCTCGCGGCAGCGGGTTGCCTTGCCGGATTGCGCCCTTAAGTACAAAGTTCCGACCATCCGAGGATCGCGCCATGGAAATTCCGAAATACAACACCGCCCTGATCGTCGGCGCCGGCGAAGGCTTAAGCGCCTCGCTGGCGCGGCTGTTCGCGCGCGAAGGCATCAAGGTTGCGCTCGCCGCGCGCAAGATCGAAAAACTCGGCGCGCTCTGCACCGAGACCAAGGCCCGCGCCTTTGCCTGCGACGCCACCGAGGCCGAAGAGGTCGAGCGTCTGTTCGGCATGGTTGAGCGCGAGATCAGCACGCCTGACATCGTGGTCTATAACGCCAGCGGACGGGCGCGCGGCGCCTTCACCGACCTGGTGCCGGCGGAGGTCGCCAACGCCATCGCGGTTTCGGCCTTTGGTGGCTTTCTCGTGGCGCAGCAGGCGGCGCAACGCATGCTGCCGAACAAGAGCGGCGCGATCCTGTTCACCGGCGCCTCCGCCAGCGTGAAAGGCTATGCGCAGTCGGCGCCGTTCGCGATGGGCAAGTTCGCACTGCGCGGGCTCGCCCAGAGCATGGCACGCGAACTATCGCCACAAGGAATTCATGTGGCGCACTTCGTCATCGACGGCGGCATCCGTAGCGCAACCCGTGCCGAGCCTGCGGAAAAACCTGACTCGATGCTCGATCCCGACGCCATTGCCTTGAGCTACTGGAATGTGCTGCAACAGCCGCGAAGCGCCTGGACCTGGGAGGTCGAACTGCGGCCGTGGGTGGAGAAGTTTTAGACGACGGCCATCGCCGTCATTGCGAGCGCAGCGAAGCAATCCATGGCGCAGCAGAACGGGAAGATGGATTGCTTCGTCGCTTCGCTCCTCGCAATGGCGAATAACCAAAAACTGGGAACCCATGACCACCGAAACAAAAATCGACACCGGCACCGACGAACTTCTCTGCGTGATCCGCGACCGCGTCGCCATCATCACGCTGAACCGCCCCGAGGCGCGCAACTCTTTGTCGGATAACCTGACGCCGGCCTTGCGCAACATGATCAAGGCCTGCGGCGAGAATCCCGATGTCGGCGTACTGCTGCTGACGGGAGCCGGCACCGCGTTCTGCGCCGGCGGCAACGTCAAGGGCATGGGCGCGAACCGCGACAAGAAAAAGCTCGAAATGCCCCATGACGAGCGGGTCGCCGATCTGCAGGAGCGGCAGCGGCTCCTGAC
>DAIMKE010001235.1:0-2409 GCA_036721875.1 Bradyrhizobium sp.
GGTCAAGCTGGTCGCACCGACGTCGGCAGCCGTCATGATCACCGGCGAATCCGGCACCGGCAAGGAACTGATCGCGCGCGCCATCCATGAGGCGAGTAACCGTCGCGACCGGCCGCTGATCCGCGTCAACTGCGCGGCGATCCCGCGCGAGCTGTTCGAGAGCGAGTTCTTCGGTCATGTCCGCGGCGCCTTCACCGGCGCGATGCGCGACCGCATCGGCCGGTTCGAACTCGCCGACGGCGGCACGCTGTTTCTCGACGAGGTCGGCGAGATTCCGCTGGAATTGCAAGGCAAGCTGCTGCGGGTGCTGCAGGAGGGCAATTTCGAACGCGTCGGCGAGGAGCGCACCCGCGCGGTCGACGTGCGCCTGATCGCCGCGACCAACCGCGATCTCAAGCAGGAAGTGCAGCGCGGCCGTTTTCGCGAGGATCTCTATTTCCGCCTCAACGTGTTTCCGGTGGAGTCGGTGCCGCTGCGCGAGCGGCGCGAGGACATTCCGCTGCTGGCGCAGCATTTTTTGACGCGCGAGAGCAAGGCGCTGAAATCCGACCTGCGCTTGTCGGAAGGCGATGCGCGAAAACTTTCGCGCTACGACTGGCCCGGCAACGTCCGCGAACTGCAGAACGTCATCGAACGGGCCGCAATCCTCGCGCAGAACGGCCGGCTGCGCATCGATCTGCCCGACGTGCCGGGTATACAGCCCTCCACCGGCGCGCCGCGCGTCAGAGCAGATAGCCGCCCCGCGATCATGACCTCAGCGGATATGCGCGCGCTCGAACGCGCCAACATTCTCGCCGCACTCGAGGCCTGCTCCGGCAAGGTGTTCGGCCCCGGCGGCGCCGCCGAGATGCTCGACATCAAGCCGACCACGCTGGCCTCACGCATCAAGGCGCTGGGGATTGCGAATGGGCGTGGCGTGGCGGGCTGATTGAGTGTGTGTGATCATCAACGCTGATCGGCGGCTTATAACAGGCGACATTCAGGTTCCGTCCCGTCTCCCATCTGCCGCACTGCAGACCTATCGCTTTAACGTGTCCAGCCTGCCGCACTGTGGACGCATTCGGACATTCATGCTCGCAGCGTGGCTGAGGGAGGCACGGCTGACTGCCGTGTTTTCTCCAACGTAAAGGTAACAGTACTGTGAAGAAGATCGTGATTGCAGCGGGTGCGACGTTTGCCCTGGTGACGGCTGCGGCTGCGGCCGACATCCCGCGCCGACAGCCTGTCTATCAGACGGCCGAGATCGGCAAGATGCCGATTGGCAAGACCCCCATCGGGAAGACCCCGGTCGGGAAGACCCCGGTCGGCAAGACGCCCGTCGTCGCGCCGCGGCCCTATGCGCGGTATTGAGTCAGACATCGTTGATTCTGACCTTCGTTGACCGTTGAAGGGCGAACTGTGGCAAATGGACCGAAGAGATTAGCACTGTGCTTGCTTGCGGGCTTCACGCTCGCTGTCCCGCTCGCGTGCGAAATCCATCCAGCTTCCGCACGCGAGCTTGACGCTCGCGCGGGGTTTGAGCGCTTCATTTCCCGCATACAGGAAGGTTACAAGCGCGTCGCCAACGCAGACGCGCTTGTTTCCAGTGAGACTGAATCGACCCCAACGCCACAGTCGCCCCGGAAGCCGGCATCGCGATCGGCAAAAGGCCCGTACTACGTGGACTTCAGGGCCAGAACCGCGGCAAGCTGGGGACACGCTTTCGTCTGGTACGGGAAGACGAGCGAACGCGCCGTCGAAGTCGCGGGCCTCACCCCTGCGGGAGACACCCTGCCCTATGTACTCGGTCATCTGACGTGGGTGCCGTCGGAGACCACGGCGAGCTATGGCGATCTCGATCCGCAATACCTGACCGCCAGCTACCGCGTCTACCTGAGTGAGCCGGATGCCAAGCGGGTCTTCGCCTACATCAAGAAACTGCAGGCGAG
Source organism: Bradyrhizobium sp. (assembly GCA_036721875.1). GTDB lineage: Bacteria > Pseudomonadota > Alphaproteobacteria > Rhizobiales > Xanthobacteraceae > Bradyrhizobium. The sequence goes on from DAIMKE010001235.1 coordinate 1,929, forward strand.
TTCACCGGTCTGGAACGCCGAAACCACCAATTGCACGGCCTTCATCGGCAGCATCGCGGAATTCATGGGATTGAAGGTTCCGCACCGCTGGCAGCGTCCCGAGAACTACGTCAACAGCCTGAAGGCAATGAATGACGGGCGCCAGATGGTCCGCCTGTCGTCGGAGCAGTAGCTGGCATTCTTTGCTGTCTAGCCCGTAGGATGGGTAGAGCGCAGCGAAACCCATCAATACTGGCACGCGCGGCACGATGGGTTTCGCTGCGCTCTACCCATCCTACGCACTGTCCCCTGAAGCGTGAACTCCTCGTCGTCATCAATCTCGTCTGATTTACCGTCGCGCGATGCTCTCTTCGCGCAACTTCGCTCGCTTCCGCCTCACCTGCAGGTCAGTTATGACCTTCACCGCCGCCGCGAGGACCAACGCGCAAAGCACAGCCTTCGAGATCGTCTCCATCGTGCCCTCGATCAGGAGGCCATGGAC
>DAIMKE010001236.1:0-2408 GCA_036721875.1 Bradyrhizobium sp.
TGTTGTTTGGCCTGTCGCCGCCCTCCGCCATGTGCGGCGGCGGTCAGCAAGCCGGTTCGCAAGCCATGTGCGGGGCGCCCGCCGCCTCGAAGCAGATGTCGGAATGGCCGGAAGCCAGGGTTCAACAGTCGCAGAAGCAAGCCGGCATGGCGATGTGCGGCTGCTGCAAGAACATGGCGATGATGGACGGCATGAAGTCCGACGACCCGCACAAGGGCATGGACATGAAGTGAAGCCAGTGAGGCTGGCCGCACACCTTGCGGGATGAATTTGCGGAGGACACAATGCGGCGTCCTCCCCGCTCCTCCCACCGGATCGATCCATGCAAATTCGCAATCTCGGCGGCTCCGGCCTGCGTGTTTCCGCCGTCGGCCTCGGCTGCAACAATTTCGGCCAGCGCACTGATCTCGAGACCTCGCGCAAGGTGATCCACAAGGCGATCGACCTCGGCATCACCCTGTTCGACACCGCCGACATTTATGCGGGCATGGGCGGCTCCGAGACGGTGCTCGGCACCGTGCTCGGCGACCGCCGCAAGGACATCGTGCTGGCGACGAAATATTCCAAGCCGATGAGCAATGACGGCACCAAGCAGGGCGCCTCGCGCCGCTACATCGTGTCCGCGGTCGAGGCCAGCCTGACGCGGCTGAAGACCGACTACATCGATCTCTACCAGCAGCATGACTACGATCCGCTGACGCCGATGGAAGAAACCCTGCGCGCGCTCGACGATCTCGTCCGCCAGGGCAAGGTCCGCTACATCGGCAATTCCAACTTTCCGGCGTGGCGCATCGCGGAAGCGGAAATGATGGCGCGGCAGATGAACATCAACCGCTTCATCTCATGTCAGGACGAATACAGCCTCGTGGTGCGCGGCATCGAAAGGGATCTGTTGCCGGCCGCACAGGAATACAAGCTCGGCCTGTTGCCGTTCTTCCCGCTGGCGAGCGGACTTCTGACCGGCAAATACCAGCGCGGCACTGCCGCGCCCGCCGACACCCGCTTCGCCAAGGCGCCAGCCCTGAAGGATCGCTACGTCACGCCGCGCAACGAGGACATCGTCGAAAAGCTGCAGGCCTTCGCGCAGGCCCGCGGCCACAGCATGCTCGAACTCGCCTTCTCCTGGCTCGCGGCACGTCCGCAAGTCGCCAGCGTCATCGCCGGCGCCACCCGCGTCGAACAGGTCGAGCAGAACGTGAAGGCGATCGGCTGGACGCTGAGCGCGGAGGAGATCGCGGAGATCGATCAGATTACGAAGTAGCCATCACCGTCAGTTCACCGGCGCGCGCCGAATCCGAAGCGATTGAACGCAACGAGCCCGGCTTGCGGATCGCGGGCCATCAGGTTTCCTGTGTTTCCCTTGGATGTTGCGCGGGCGTATATTGTCGGCGAAGGGTACCGCGCCTCGCGGTGAACCCGAGATTAACTCCGCCGAGGGGATGCCCCGCCGTTCATGACAAACCGGTCAGAAAATCAGGCCACGCGCCGCCTCGCCTGCGCCAACTGCGGTACCGAATTCGGCTGCAGCCTGTCGGGACCGTGCTGGTGCAGCGACGAGGCGTTTCGCCTTCCGATGCCGCTCGACGGCAGCGATTGCCTGTGCCCGGACTGCCTGCGAAAGGCCGCCGCATTCCTGAAGGCTTCAACGTGAAAAGCCCGAACACGACTGACCGATGGAATGTCAGCGCCGTCCTGCTCGATATGGACGGCACGCTGCTCGACACCGAGCGGGTCTATTTCGACAGCCTGGTCGCGGCGCTGCATGCGCATGGCTACACCGACGACACCGCCACGCTGTGTCAGGCGATGGTCGGCCTGCCCGGCCCGGACTGCGAGGCCATGCTGCACGCGCGCTATGGCGAACGCTTTCCGCTCGCGGAGATCAGCAGGGCTTTCATCGCCAACCGCGATGAATTTCTCAGCGCCGGCCTGCCGCTGAAGCCGGGCGCGGTCGAATTACTGGATGCGCTGCAGGCGGCCGAGTGCCCGATGGCGATCGTCACCTCCTCGTCGCTACGCACCGCCGATGCCCATCTGACGCTCGCGGGAATCCGGCACCGGTTCGACACGCTCCTGACCCGCGACGACGTCACGCGCGGCAAGCCGAGCCCCGATCTCTATCTCCTCGCCGCGTCCCGCTTCGGCCTGCAGCCGGAAGTGTGCGTGGCGGTGGAAGATTCCAACCACGGCGTGACCGCCGCCCACGCTGCCGGCGCCATCACGATCATGGTGCCTGACATGGTGACGCCAACGGACGAGTCCCGCGCGCGATGCGCCGCGGTCCTGTCCGATCTCCATGAGGTCGCCGAGATGCTGCGAACGCGCGGCGGGTTCGAGCGGGGCTTTTGATGTTCGTTCCCCGGATGCTGCGCAGCACGAAGTGATGCGCTGCTGATCCGGGGTCCATG
>DAIMKE010001237.1:0-2406 GCA_036721875.1 Bradyrhizobium sp.
GCAGGGCCCCCTGGAATTCTGGGACAAGAAGCTCACCGCGCCTGATGTTTCCAACCTGCCCAAGTTCAATCGCCTCGTCATTTTCTCGACCGGCGAGCATTCGAACCACGGCCAGCGGCTGCCGAACGCGTGTCCGCCGGATGTGCAGAGAAAGGTGCTCAATCTCTATTATTACACGACGCATCGGGAGGACGGTGACGTCGATAGTCCGCACTTCACGCTCTACAAGAACTCAGAATCGTCGGGTGAGACCGCCCACGGCGAAGCGGCGCCCGCGATATCGCGCAAGCCCGAGGCTTCGGCCTTTGCGATGGGCCTTGGACGCGACTACCGCAAATCGGGCGGCTCTAAAGAAGACTGATAACACACATAACAGGATGCTGCCTGCGGTCGGCCGGAGATACGGAAAATGCTGGATACCAAGCCGATATCCAACAACTCGGCGCTTTCGAAAATCCATTACTCGAAGCCGTCCATAACTGAACTCGAGGTGAAGTACGCAACCGATGCGGCCGCCAACGGCTGGGCGGACCATTGCTTCGATTATCTCAACCGCTTCGAGAAGGAATTCGCTGAGTGGCTGGGCGTCAAGCACACCGTCGCGACGACAGGCGCGACGGGTGCATTGCATATGGGGCTCGTGGCGCTGGGAATCGAGCGGGGCGACGAGGTCATTCTCGGCGACATCAACTGGATCGCTTCGGCGTCCCCCATTGCCTATCTCGGCGCAAAGCCCGTCTTCGTCGATGTCCGCGAAGACACCTGGTGTCTCGATCCCGAGAAGGTGGAGGCCGCGATCACGCCGAAGACCAAGGCGATCATGGCCGTACATCTCTACGGTTCGATCTCGGATATGGATGCGCTCCTGGACATCGGCCGTCGTCACGGCTTGCCGGTGATCGAGGACGCCGCCGAATCCATGGGATCGCGCTGGAAGAATGGTCAGCGCACGGGCACGATGGGCGCTTTTTCCGCATTCTCGTTTCACGGCTCCAAGACGATGACGACGGGCGAGGGCGGCATGTTTGCCACCAACGACGACCGGCTTGCGCATATCGTCAAGGCGCTGAACGCGCATGGCCGCGTCCCGGGCCAGACCAGGCAGTTCTGGGCGGATATGATCGGCTACAAATACAAGATGTCCAACATCCAGGCGGCGCTTGGCTGCGCCCAACTCAGCCGCGTGGAGGAGCTGATCGAGAGGCGGCGGGATATCATGCACGCCTATCAGGCGCGGCTGGGCAATCTTCCGCTGGCGCTCAACATCGAGCCGGAGGGCACGGTGAACGGCTATTGGATGCCGACCATCGTCGTCAACCGTGACATCTCCTTCGACCGCGATGCGCTGCTCGACGACATGCGGGCGCACAACATCGACGCTCGCGTTTTCTTCTGGCCGCTCAGCATGTTGCCGATGTTCGAGGAGAAGCCGGAAAACGAAGTGAGCTATTCGCTCTACAAGCGTGCGATCAATCTTCCGAGCTACCACGACATCCGCGAGGACGAGATCGAAAGGGTGTGCGAAATCATCCGGCGTCACGTTTGACCAGCGACGCCGGCGGGCCGTTGAAGCGATCCCTGATTACCGCCGTCGATCGTGGTCGCCTTCGACAGTTAAGAGGAACCGATGCGATTCAGCACGACGCGTCTGAACGGCGTGAGACTGATCGAGATGGATCGCATCAGTGACCAGCGCGGCTTTTTCGCGCGCACGTTCTGCCAACGCGAATTTTCCGAAGCCGGATTGGCCACCGATTACGTCCAGCACAGTTCGTCCTTCACGCTCCATGCCGGCACTTTGCGCGGCATGCATTTCCAGCGCGCGCCGCATGAGGAGGTGAAGGTGGTGCGGTGCCTGACCGGCGCCATCCACGACGTGCTGATCGATCTGCGGCCCTCCTCGACGACCTTCATGCAATGGGAGGCCTTTGAACTCTCGGCGCGCAATGGCCGCCAGTTATACGTTCCGCCCGGCCTTGCCCATGGGTTCCAGACGCTCGAGCCGGAGACCAGCGTGGGTTACATGATGACGGTCTTCCACGCGCCTGCCGCAGCCGCCGGCGTCCGCTATGACGATCCGGCATTCGGTATCCATTGGCCGAAGCCGGTTGCGGCCATTTCGGAGCGTGACCAGGGCTGGCCCGATTTTGATCCGGAGCAATGAGGTCTGCGGCCAGCTTCGCAGCCCGGGCGCGCGGGCGGATGGTGCAGCAGGCTCTGAACGATTAAGGTATTAACGGCTAACGGGCGTGCAACGTGGAAACCATGTTTGCGGTTTGGCGGCAGGTTGCCCGGGTCTGTGCTAGGCTATTGTTGCAAAAGACAGAATGGGAATTGACGCATGAAAGTCCTGATCACCGGGCACCTGGGTTTCATCGGCGCGGTAATGATGCCGCTGGTGCAGAA
>DAIMKE010001238.1:0-2403 GCA_036721875.1 Bradyrhizobium sp.
TGGTCTGGGCCAGCAACTTCGGATTCTTCGTTACGACCATCACCGCATTCATGCGTGAGATCGGCTGGAATCGGATCACGCCTTGCCCCAATCCGCCGTCGCTCGTTTCAAATACCCGCTCGAGCTCTCCGATCATCGTCTCGGGTGAAGTCGACTTCAACGGATAGACGCCCACCGATTGGTTCTGCAGCCATTCCACGTCGAACGTCGAGACCACATCGAGCGCAGCCTGACGTTCTGCGGTCGTTCCCTGGACCATCAGGAGATTTCGGGACTGCACAACACGAATGGCGCCCGGACGCGAAAGGAAGCTCTCGGCCGTCTTTGCCACCGTCGAAGCCGAAGTGTAGCGCAGCGGCACCAGCGAAACGCCGAAGCCGGGCTCCCCGGCCCCGACGCTGATCGCGCCCGCACCCGCCTCAGGCATCGGGACGACCTTCACCAGATCGCCGGAGCGTACGATCGCCGCATTTGACATTCGCAGAACGCTCTCGAATGCCGGCAGCACGTCCTTGCGAGCAATCGGACCGGCAGACGCCAGCGTCACATTACCCTGGACACGCGGGTCGACGACGAAATTGAGCTGGAGAATGTCGCCGAGCAGGGTCTTGGCGACCGTTTGCACATCGGCGCCCTCGAAATTCATCTCGACGCCTTCGCCCTTCATAAATGCGGACTGCTGCAGCGAGGCGGTCCGCATTTCCGGGTCACGATCGCGCGGCCGTTCCGGCATCACGTCCGAGCCCGGAAATAGGAAAGGCTGGCCAGGCTCGCTCGCTCTGGCGGCCCTGCCTGGATTTTCGGGATTTCCTTCGTTCGCGACAGGAAAACGCGGGCTGAAATCAGCGCGGCGAACGGTGGAATCAACCCCATCAATCGGCGCGCCCGCCATCGAAGCTATGTTCGACGCCCCGCAACCTGAAAGAGCAAGCAAGATCGAAACTGCAAAGCAAGCCCTTGCAAGTCTAACCGAGCCCCGCCCGCGCGATTTATCCACAATTATCTCCCCGCTGTGGCGCCCCATGACCACATCTACGGCGACCGCCCCTACCCCTCAGTCAGGTAGTCAAAAAAGCCGATAGGCGAGCGAGCCACTTAGCTGCTTTCGTTTACAACTGTGGGCATTCTGCGAACATTGTGCGGCCAACAAGGCAATCTATGCGGCAAACCAACGACCATTTTGCGCACGAGCCTAATTTTCGAGTGTGCAATTCGATCGATGCAACCCCATGAAGCCGCATTTCAATCCCGGCTCCGTCCACGCTGTTGGACAAGCTGTGGTGCACCGGAGGGCGTAGGGGTCTGCTGCATCTGCGAATTTCCGGGCGCCGCTCCCCCGTTCGTTTGTGTTGCTCCGCGCTCCTCGGTGAAGAGTCGGTAGGTCGCAAAGCGGCCGTCCTCCGACGCCAACACCACCTTGCGCCCATCGATCTGTGCGACCTTCCAACCGTCGATGTCGTCGCCCATCTGCGCGCGCAACAATCTCTTGTCTGCACCGGCACGGACGACGGCGCGGGCGGTCTCGCCGTCCATCACCACACCCAGTAGAACTACGGTGGGCGGCGAGGACGGCAGTGCGGCCGGCGCAGGCGCTTGTACGATCGACGGGGGAGCGGGAGGAGGACGGCGGCTCGGCGAAAACAGCGGGCGGTCAAGCGTCGCCGAGAGCGGGTCCAGCGGCTGTGCCGCGAGCGGATTGGCGAGGGTCGCGGCCGACCGCCCCTGCTCATCGGGCCTCGCAGCGGTGCTGCATGCCAAGACCGAAAAAAGGAGGATGAAAGCCGCTCGCGATCGCAAATATCTCACGACGCACCTCGTCGCCAGAGTGCGCGCAGGCTCAGGGTGGTCCGCAAGAGCGGATCTTCGACAGTTCCCCCCGCTGTCGCGTTGATCGGCTGCACCGCCATCGTATCCACGAAAACGTAAGGCGTTCCGCTTTCAAGCTGATACAGCATCGCGCGCAACGACGGCATGTTCAGGTCAAGCGTCGCCTGAACCCGGATCGTATCGGGAGCGTCGTCGCGCTTTGTGGCTTCGGCGCCGGAAGAAACGAGGGTAGCACGCTGGTCGCCGGCCAATTGCCCCAGGTATGATTGCAACTGTGCGCTAGCGAGGCCTGGTGTCGATGCATCGAGTAATGCAGCAGGTGGCGCGGCGGTCGGCCGGCTCGTGTTTGCCCGCAGCCTGGTTTCGAGGCGCGCGAGCATCTCGCGACGTTCTGCACTTTCCCGCGCGGCGTCGGCGCGCACCTGAAGCGACATCCCCATCACGGATACCGACGCCAGAAGCAGCAGAACGAGAACCGCTACCGAAATGACCTTCTCACGATCGAGCTTCAGCATGTCTCAATCATCCCCGATCTTGATCTGCGGTTCGACGCGCGCCTCGATGGAGAACCTGAAG
>DAIMKE010001239.1:0-2395 GCA_036721875.1 Bradyrhizobium sp.
AACCCACGCCTCTGTGATCGCATTGAGAATCCGCCGGCAGGTATCCTTATCCGGCCAATGCTTCTGATCTGGCGCATCTTTGGTTGCCTCAGGAACAAGTGTGGACGCCTGCTTGAGGCCGTCCATCCACTCAATTTTCTCCAGGCGAAGGTAGACCGGCTTGGCCTCCTCTCCGTCCTTTTGCTTCTCTGTAGCGACCTCGACGATCGAACTATCGTCGCCCCGCTTCAGATGCAGTACGCAATCCCCCGCGCCCTCGAGCGAGCTCGAGCCACGCATGCCGCGGTCCTCATCCTTGCCGCTATGGTGGACGCCAATAACGGCTACGTCGCACGTCTCGCGGATGGCATCGCACGCCGCGACAAACAGACCCATTTCCTTGGAGGCGTTTTCCTCGGCGCCAGGCAGCACTCGAGCTACCGTGTCAATCACCACCAGTTTGGCATCACCGACTACAGCCTTGACCGTGCGGACAAGCTTGGCGACCTCTTCGGGAACCATAAAGTTGACAGCCCGTGGCAGCAGTCTGAACGGCGCACAGTCCGGCACCAAGCCGTGCTTAAGGTGCCACCCATGGACGCGATTGCGATAGCCGCCCTTGCCTTCGCCGGCTATGTAGAGGACGCCACCCTGCTTGCACTCCTTGCCGTGCCAGTCGAATCCGTGGGCAATCCTGAGCGCCATATCGAGGGAGAAGAACGATTTTCCCTTGCCGGGCTTCCCATAGATGAAAGTCAAGCCGCTCTCTGGCACCAATCCGTCAATAAGCCACGTCGGGGGCGGGAGGGCAGCAATGCTGGCAAGATCCAGCGTGTCGTAAATATCCCTGACGTCCTGCGGCGCGGCGATATGCTCTGCAATCGATTTTACGGGGGCTGGGGCGTCCTCCCAGCCGAGGCTGGAGCTCGGCACTCCCATCAAGTCACACAGATATAGCGCCGCCTCTTTGGCATTCGGAGCATGGCCATGTTCGATGATGATATCGATCGGCGTCCGCTTGCCTTGCCGCGCGTCTCCAATGTCATGTACGCCGAAATCGACGATCCCGTTCGGCGCGATCGAAAGATCCTCTTCCAGGTTGCGACCGAGGGCGTATGAGGAGATGCGCCACGCGCCTGTGCCCTGCTGAGGAATGGCAGCGGACCCGAAGATGGCCGGTACCCAGGAGCTGATGTCTTTAAGGGCGATATCGTTTACCTGTCGGAAAAACTCTCCCTTCTTCATCGCGGGCATACCAAGCAACCCCGTTTTGGCTGGGGTGGGTGGCGGCGCTAGGGCCTGCTTGGTGGCGATAGGCGGAAATGCCTTGCTCAGGTGTTCAACCGCATACATCTGCGCTCCAGGCTCGCGCAGAGGGGCAATAGAGGTCAGCTCTACGGTGCGGCCTGGCTTGACCGGCCACGCGATCGTGCCGGCGAGGCGCATGACGCGGGAGGGATTCGTGACTGTTGAATCCCCGTGCAGTTTGGCTGCAAAACCGCGCAGCAGCGCCGGCCAGTGGGTTGCATCCTTCAGGGGTTCTTCCAACCTCCACCAAAGCTGGGCGCGTGTGTGCGGGGCCCGCCCGGTCACCACGACCAGTGTCGGCTTGTCGAGGCCGTAAATGTTCTTGGCGTTGGTGGCGGCCTCGGCGTCGTCGAGATCCACATAGGCGCACGTCAGGGCCCATGCGTCCCGGTCCTGGGCGCGGCCGAATGGAGCGGTGTCGGGGTGGCGTAGCGCAGCGCCGATATAGACGTTGCACATCGGCGTTGCGTTCAGGCGCGACGCCTCGTCAACGAGCTCGTCGAGCTTGTCGGTTCCGAACAGTTTTGCGTTCGCGAGCCGATAGCGACCGGCCTGGTCTGGCCTGGTGTCCGTCCAGGATAGCTCGATCAGCCCCTCATGGCAGCCATCCAGATACCCGCCAAATAGATGCTCGACGTGCAGCCTCATGGCAGACACGTCCGGCGTAAAGATCGGCTGAACCACGGCGTTCATTCATCCTGCCCTTGACCAAATGACCTCCTACGCAACTGGACTCAACTGTGATGCTCTGTAGAGTGACCGGGCCGCAGCAGGCCCGGTCTGTTGTCGTGGACGCTTCCGGGGATCAGCCGAAGTCGTTGGCGCCAGCCATCGCGGCCGGCTGCGGTGCAGGAGGCGGCACCACAGTCGAGCCGGTTGACGGCGCAGAGGACGGCGCGGCAACGGATGGCCCCCCGCCAGCGAGCGCTGCCGGACGATCGATCCAGTTCACGATCGCGAAGGTCGGCTTGTAGTTCGTGGACTGGCCGGACTTGACAGGCTGCACGCTGGCAATCTTGACGATCGGCAGCTTGCCAGCCTTGCTTTCGGGAGCTGCACTGTAAGCGTCGTGCAGCGCATCCATGGCCTCGATCACGCAGCCGGCTGC
>DAIMKE010001240.1:0-2390 GCA_036721875.1 Bradyrhizobium sp.
GCGGCGGCGCGCATATGTGCCTCGGCCTGCACTTCGCCTACATGCAGGCGAAATGTTTTGCGCGGCATTTCCTGCAGAATCTCGAAGTGTCGCTGGAGCCGGGCTACAAGCCGGACTGGCAGATGTGGCCGATCCCGAAACCGCGCGACGGATTGCGCGTGGTGCTGAAGGCGGTGTGAGGTCGGCTAACCCTTCGTAGGATGGGTAGAGCGCAGCGAAACCCATCAATATTTGCGCGAAGGCGTGATGGGTTTCGCTTCCGCTCTACCCATCCTGCGATTCCTGCGCGGGTCAGAGACCGGAGAAATCCAGCTAATCCACGAACGTCGTCAATTGCGCGCCTTCATCCGCGACGAACACCGCAATCAATTCCGCTGGCTCGGTGTTGCTGGCGTTGGCCGAGACCAGGTGCACGGCGCCGGGCGGCTCGAAGAACGACTGGCCCACCTTGAAGGTTTCGACCGGACCACCGGCGAGTTGCGAACGGATTTCACCCTTGGTGACGTAGGCGGTGACGGAGCCGGCATGGCGGTGCGCGCGGGTAAAGCCGCCGGGGCCGTAGAACACCCGCACGATCGTCACGCGCTTGCCCGGCACGTTCGGCAGCGCGTGCGACGTGATCGGCTCGACGACGTCCTGCGTCGAGCCGGACGAAACGCTGTTGGCGCACAGTGGCTCGATCACCGCCGAAATCGCATCCATGGTCGAGGGCAGCGCCTTGCCGATGACGAAGGCGCAGGCGAGACCAGCGATGACGGCGAGGTAGAAGGGGCGGCATGTGGGGAGCGGCGACAGTCGGAATGTAGCGGACATTTGCGTCTCTCCTTTGTGTCCCGTCATTCCGGGGCGCGAAGCGAATCCGGAATGACAAACCACCTACCCCGCGCCCTGATCGAACGCCTTGCGCATCGTGACATAGCCCTGCTGCTGCTGGCTCCAGTTGCGGCCGCCGGTCATCGCGCCGTCCACCACCAGGTCGTGGCCGTTGATGAAGGAGGACTCGTCGCTCGCCAGAAACACCGCGGCGTGGGCGATATCCTCGGGCAATCCGGCGCGGGGGATCGGCTGCGCGGCCTTGAAGGCTTCGCGCATCACGGCCGGCGTCTTTTCGGCAGCCTCTGTCGACAGGCCGAGCGCCTTGCCGAAGATACCGGTCGCGATCGCGCCGGGCGAGATCGAGTTGACGCGAATATTGGATTCGCCGAGCTCCATCGCGACGCATTTGGTTAGGTGGATGACGGCCGCCTTTGCCGCACCATAGACCATCGACGATGAAAAGCCCGCCAGCCGGCCGGCGATGCTGCCGTTGTTGATGATGCTGCCGGAACCCTGCTTCCGCATATAAGGCGCCGCGTGTTTCATGCCGAGCATTACGCTGCGCACCAGCGTCGCCATCGCGGCATCGAACTTCTCGACCTCGAGGCCTTCGATGCCGCCGGTCTGCGCCGGCCCGCCGGCGTTGTTGAACAGGCAATCGATACGTCCGAACTTCTCGACCGCAAGTGCGATCAGCGCCTGCATCTGCGCTTCCTCGGCGACATCGGTCTGGCGGAAGACACAATTGGCACCGAGCTTTTTGGCCAGCGTCTCGCCTTCCGGCACGCGGCGTCCGGCGATCACGATTTTCGCACCCTCAGCCACGAATATTTCGGCGGTGCGCAGTCCGATGCCGCTGGTCGCACCCGTAATGACCGCGACCTTGCCGTCCAGCCGTCCCATTTGCCGTCCCCCAATGGATATTAGTCAGGTCCAATATTCCCGTCCGCCGGGAACAACGCAAGCGAGCCTGTTCCATTCCAATCGGGTCGACGGTCCGCCGGATCGCCTCCGTTCACGGTGAAATCCCGGAATTCCCCCATACTTGGCCTTATTTTGGATTCGCGGATCACGTGAAGTGACGAGACCAATGAAGAAATTGATCGACGAGTTCCGGCATGGATGGCAGGGAATTTCCCAACCTTCACCGCTTTTCAGCACCGGCTTCGCGGTGGGTTGTCTTGCGCTGGCGACCCTGGCGCGGTGGGGATTGGCCCAGCTTCGTCCCGACGTGTTCTTCACGCCCTATTTCCCGGCGGTATTCTTCGCTACCGCCGTCGGCGGTTCCCGGGTCGGCATAGCCACCGCGATTGCGGGAGGCGCGCTCGGCATCACGGTCAATTTCGGCAGCGAGCTTGCCGATCCTGCGCGATTTGCGCTGATGCTGATTTTCTGGGTGGTATGCGGCCTCACCATATGGGGGGTCGAGCATTATCGGACGATCGTCGGGCAGCAGCGGGAAATCTCCAGACGCCTGATCCGCGAGGAGGAGTATCGCAAGCTGCTGGTCGACGAGCTGCAGCACCGGCTGAAGAACAAGACCGCCACGATCCACGCCGTGCTGCACCAGGTCC
>DAIMKE010001241.1:0-2388 GCA_036721875.1 Bradyrhizobium sp.
GTACGAGGGCGGCATCGGCATCGGCATTCTCAACGCCTATGCCCCGGGCGCCGGCGTGCAGGAGCTCACTGCAGTTTGCCAGCTCGCCGCGGCGCATGACGTCGCGACCTTCACCCACGTCGCCTACATGTCGCGCATCGATCCCGAGAGCGCCGCCGAGGCGTACATTCGCCTGATCGGCTATGCCGGCGCCACCGGCGCGCACATGCACATCTGCCACTTCAACTCCTCCAGCAAGACCGACGTCGAGCGTTGCGCCGTGCTGATTGCGAAAGCGCAGGCGCAGGGCCTGCCGATCACGGTCGAGGCCTATCCCTACGGCACCGGTTCGACGGTGCTGGCGGCGGCCTTCTTCAGCGATCCTGAATTTGAGGCGCGCAACGGCCTCGGCTACGACTCAGTACAGCGCGTGACCGACGGGCGTCGCTTCCGCGACCGCAAGGAGTTGCTGGCGGCACAGGCCGAGGAGCCGTCCACGCTGGTGCTGTGGCATATCCTCGATACCGAGAACAATCCGCACCATCGCGATCTCCTCGACATATCCGTGCTGTATCCCGGCGGCGCGATCGCCTCCGATGCGATGCCGTGGACGCTGTCGGACGGCAGCGTCTACACCGGCGACGCCTGGCCGCTGCCCGATGACGCCACCTCGCATCCGCGCTCGGCCGGCTGCTTCACCCGCTTCATCCGCGAGTGGGTGCGCGAGCGCCGGACCGTGTCGCTGCTTGAAGGCGTGCGCAAATGCGCGCTGATCCCGGCGGAGATTCTTTCGCACAGCACGCCCGCGATGCGCGCCAAGGGCAGGCTGCAGGCGGGCGCGGATGCCGATATCGTCGTGTTCGATTTCGAGAAGCTGGCCGACCGCGCGACCTTCTCGGCGATGAACCGACTGTCGGAGGGCGTGCGGCATCTCGTCGTCAGCGGCCAGCCGCTGATTGCTGACGGCGTGCTCGACGTGGCGGCGCGGCCCGGACGCCCGGTGCGCCGGCCCGTCGCGCAAGCCTGACGGGGCTGATCGTGCCGGTCCCGATCCTGCTGGTGACCGGCTTCCTCGGCGCGGGCAAGACGACTATCGTGAACCATCTGCTGGCGCACGCCGAAGGCCGGCGGATCGCCGCCGTGGTCAACGATTTCGGCGCGATCAACATCGATGCGGAGCTGATCGCGGGCGCCAGCGACGGCGTGGTCAGCCTCAGCAACGGCTGCATCTGCTGCTCGCTCGAAGGCGATCTGTTGCGCACGCTCGCCACGCTGTTGCGGCGCGATCCGCGGCCGGAGTTCATCGTGATCGAAACCAGCGGGGTCGCCGATCCCTCCGACATCGTCCGCAACCTGATGGACCCGGTGATCTGGCGCGAGGCGCCGCTGGAAACGGTGCTGTGCGTAGTGGATGCGACGACCCCTTTGGAAAGATTCGATGACGCGTTGCTGCGCGCACAGTTGCGGATGGCCGACGTTGTGGCGCTGAGCAAGCTGGACCTGGCCGAGGCGGCCGGTCGCGAGGCGCGCGATGTCATCCGCGCGCTGCGTCCGGCAGCGGTCGTCGTCGATGCGACGCAAGGCGAAGTCCCGGCCGCGCTGCTGTTCCCCGCGGATGTCGACCGCTTGCCGGCGCCGCGCGAGCCGGGACCGCGACGGCCGGCGGAAGACCGTTTCGAGACGCTGAGCTGGACGTCGGAACGTCCGGTATCGCTGCCGCGGCTGCAGCAGGCGATCGGCAAGCTGATGCCGAAGCTCGCGCGCGCAAAGGGTTTGTTCGAGACGGTAGAGCAGCCGGGGCGGCTGACGGTGTTTCAACTTGCCGGCGGGCGCGCGACGCTGGCGCCGGGCAAAGCGCCGGCAGCCGGCGTACCGCGCGCACGGATCGTCTTCATTGCCGAGATCGGGATGCTTTCGATCGCCGAGATCGAAAGCGTCATGTCAGCGTGCGTCGAAGCCGGGTGAGGCGACGCTTATGCCCCCGTCACCCGCCAGATGACGTCGCCGACATCGTCCGCCACCAGCAGCGAACCATCCGGACCGAGCGCGACGCCCACCGGTCGCCCGTACGACACCTTCTCGTCCGGCGCGAGGAAGCCGGTCAAAATATCGCGCGCCGGGCCGGAAGGCCGCCCGTTCTCGAAGGGGACGAAGACCACGGCATACCCGCTCAGCGTGCTGCGGTTCCAGGAGCCGTGCTGGCCGATCACCATGCCGTCGGGAAAGCCGGGGAGGGTGCCCGCCGGCATCCAGCACAGCCCGAGCGAGGCGGTGTGGCCGCCGAGCGCGTAATCGGGTGTGATCGCTTTCGCGACCATCGCCGGATCCTGCGGCACGCGATCGTCCACCGTCTGGCCCCAGTAGCAATAGGGCCAGCCGTAGAAGCCGCCGTCACGCACCGAGGTGAGA
>DAIMKE010001242.1:0-2381 GCA_036721875.1 Bradyrhizobium sp.
CCATGTCGATCTCCGCCCTGATGGTGAGGCACCATCATGGCGACGAAGTCGCGATCGATGTCGCCGGTCGGCTTTGCCTCCATGGCGCTCATCATCTTGTTCATCGCGGCTTCGTTTTCGGCGAGGAACGCGCTTTCATCGGGTGTCGCCGCCTGTTGCGCCGGCGGATGAGCTTCATGCGCGAACACCGCGAACGCCAGAGGCGGCGCGGCGAAAGCGACAAGGAGGCGCACGCCAAAGAACGCCCCGCCGAGGCCGGGTTTGAGAAATTGCAACATCGTCGCAGTCCCTTTTCGGGTTCGAGTTCAAATGCCTCGCGATCAGCGTGCATGGGGTGATGACGCGTGGCGGCGCGTTCTATTCCGTCGGGGGGCGGGGGTTTTGCGCGCTATTCGATACACGTAAGCGTGAGCCGCCGGCCCATGGTGTTTCAGCGCTGTCGCAGGACGGCCGCGACAAAGCGTGGGTTTGCGGGAAGAAATCCAGCGGCTATAAAGGGTTGCCCCACCATGCTCGGAAGCCGCATGTATCCGGATTCAAATTCTTCTTCGCAGAAAATGTACGATCGCGCGCTGGCGAGCCTGCCCGGCGGCAACACCCGCACCACCGTGTTCATGCAGCCCTATCCAATCTACGCCGCGCGCGGCGAGGGCTGCCGGGTCTGGGATATCGACGGCAACGTCTACATCGACTGTATCAACAACTTTACCGCGCAGATCCATGGCCACGCCCATCCCGCGCTGATCAAGGCGGCGACCGCACAACTCGCCCTGGGCTCGGCGTTCGGCCTGCCGACGGAATCCGAGGTCGATCTCGCCGAGTTGCTCGCGTCGCGGCTGCCGTCGGTCGATCAGGTTCGCTTCGCCAATTCCGGCACGGAAGCTGTCATGATGGCGCTGAAGGCGGCGCGAGCGCACACCGGCCGCCCCAGGATCGCAAAATGCGAGGGCGCCTATCACGGCTCCTACGACTATGCCGAGGTGAGTCTCGACCCGACACCGGAAGCCTGGGGCCGCAATGCGCCGGTATCGGTGGCCTACGCCAGGGGCACGCCGGACAATGTGCTGGCCGACGTCGTCACCATTCCCTTCAACGACACCGAGGCCGCCGTCAGCCTGATCCGCGAGCATGGCGAGGGGCTCGCCTGCGTGCTGGTCGACCCCATGCCCAATCGCGCCGGTCTGGCGCCGGCTGACCAGTCCTATCTGGAGGCACTGCGAAAGGTCACGCAGGAGGTCGGTGCGCTTCTGATCTTCGACGAGGTCATCACATTCCGACTGGGTTTTCGTGGCGCGCAGGGTATCTGGAATATCGATCCTGATTTGACCACGCTTGGTAAAATCATCGGCGGCGGCTTTCCGGTCGGCGCGATCGGCGGCCGCCGGGATGTCATGGCGGTGTTCGATCCGCGGCTGGGCAAGCCGGCGTTGCCGCATGGCGGCACTTTCTCCGCTAACCCCGTGACGATGCGCGCCGGCATCGCCGCGATGGAACTGCTCGACGAGGCCGCCTTCGCGCGCCTCGATGCGATGGGCGAGGCGGTTCGCGCCGGCATCGACAGCGCGTTTCGCCGTCATGGCGTGCCCGGCGGCACGGTGGGCATGGGTTCGCTGCTCAAGATACATTTCGCCGACAGGCCGATCCGGGACTACCGGTCGGCGTATCTGACCGGGGAGGAGGCGAGGCGCCAGACGGTGTTCTCGCGCGCGCTGCTCAATCGCGGCGTACTGGCCGCAGGCAATGGCTTGATGGCATTATCGACCCCGATGACGGATGCCGACATCGATGCGATCGTCGGCGCAGCGTCGGGCGCGCTCGAGGAGGTTGGAAAGACGTTGTGACGTACAGAATTCCGTAGGATGGGTAGAGCGAAGCGAAACCCATCATATGCTGCCCGTGTTATTGATGGGTTTCGCTTCGCTCTACCCATCCTACGAGTAAGATAAAGAATGTCCGCCAAGATCGACCCCATCACGCGTTCCGTCGTCCAGCACCGGCTCAGTTCGATCGTGAAGGAGATGGGCGAGGCGATGCTTCGCACCTCTTATTCGCAGATCCTCAACTCCAGCCGCGATTTTTCGCTGGCGATCTGCGACACCGACGCGCGTTTGATCGCGCAGGCCGATCACCTCCCGGTTCATGTCGGCGCGCTGCCATGGGCGACGATCGCGGTCGAGGAGCGGTTCAAGGACGTCAGGCCGGGCGATGTCATCCTGCTCAACGATCCCTATCATGGCGGCAGCCATCTGCCCGATGTGACCGTGTTCGTGCCGGTCTTCGCTGGTGAAAAGCGCCTGCTCTGGACCATCGTGCGCGCGCATCAGAGCGATATCGGCGGCGGCACCCATGGCGCATATAACCCGGCGGGCACCGAGATCTGG
>DAIMKE010001243.1:0-2376 GCA_036721875.1 Bradyrhizobium sp.
CGTCGTGATCGGCGCGCTGCTCGGCGCCGACGAGTTCGGCTTCGCCACCGCGCCGCTGATCGCAGCCGGCTGCATCATGATGCGCAAGTGCCACCTCAACACCTGTCCGGTCGGCGTCGCGACGCAGGATCCGGTGCTGCGCAAGCGCTTCACCGGCCAGCCCGAGCACGTCATCAATTACTTCTTCTTCGTGGCCGAAGAGGTGCGCGAGATCATGGCGCAGCTCGGCTACAAGAAGTTCGACGAGATGGTCGGCCAGACCCAGATGCTCGACCAGTCCTCGCTGGTGGCACACTGGAAGGCCAAGGGACTCGACTTCTCGAAGCTGTTCGTGCGGCAGCCTGAGCAGAAGGGCCAGAAGATCTATCACTCCGAGAATCAGGATCATCATCTGGAGAAGGTGCTCGACCGCCGCTTGATCGAGCAGGCGCGGGCCGCCCTCGACCGCGGTGCGCCTGTCGAGATCGAGGAAGAGATCAACAACACCGACCGCTCGGCGGGCGCGATGCTGTCCGGCGCGGTGGCGAAGATCTACGGCCATGCCGGGTTGCCGCATGACACGATTCACGTCGGCCTGACGGGCACCTCGGGGCAGGCTTTCGGTGCGTGGCTGACACGCGGCGTCACCTTCGAACTCGAAGGTGAAGGCAATGACTACGTCGGCAAGGGCCTGTCGGGCGGCCGCATCATCATCAAGCCGCCGCGCAATTCCGGCATCGTTCCGGAAGAGTCCATCATCGTCGGCAACACCGTGATGTACGGCGCGATCGAGGGTGAATGCTATTTCCGCGGCATCGCCGGCGAGCGCTTTGCGGTGCGTAACTCCGGCGCGATCGCGGTCGTCGAAGGCGCCGGCGACCACTGCTGCGAATACATGACCGGCGGCATCGTCGTGGTGCTCGGCAAGACCGGGCGCAACTTCGCGGCCGGCATGTCGGGCGGTATCGCCTATGTGCTGGACGAGGCCGGTGACTTCGCCAAACTCTGCAACATGGCGATGGTCGAACTCGAGCCGGTGCTGTCGGAAGAGCTGATCAACGCCAATACCTATCATCACTCCGGCGATCTCGAAGCGCACGGCCGGGTCGACGTGTTCCAGAACCTGCTCTCGTCCGACGTCGAGCGGCTGCACGTGCTGATTACGCGTCACGCCAAGCTGACCGGCTCGAAGAAAGCCGCCGATATCCTCGCGAACTGGAAAGTCTGGCTGCCGAAATTCCGCAAGGTGATGCCGGTGGAATACCGCCGCGCGCTGAAGGAAATGAAGGCGAACGCCGACGCCGAACCCAAGATCGCGATCGGGGCATAGACTATAGCGCCGTCATCGCGAGCGCAGCGAAGCGATCCATCGGACCGCAAGGAAAGAATGGATGGCTTCGTCGCTTCGCTCCTCGCAATGACGGGAAACACGTATTGAATTCGAGTCGTTAGGGACGTCAGGGTTTAATGGGCAAGATCACAGGTTTTCTCGAAATCGACCGGCATGACCGCAAGTATGCGCCCGTCGCCGATCGCCTGAAGCATTATCGCGAATTCGTCATTCCCCTGAGCGAGAAAGACACCCGCGACCAGGCCGCGCGCTGCATGAACTGCGGCATTCCCTATTGCCACGGCACCGGTTCGGTTGCGCCGGGCACGCCGGGCTGCCCGGTCAACAACCAGATCCCCGACTTCAACGACCTCGTCTACCAGGGCAACTGGGAAGAAGCCTCGCGCAACCTGCACTCGACCAACAACTTTCCGGAATTCACCGGGCGCATTTGTCCGGCGCCGTGCGAGGCGTCCTGCACGCTCAACATCGACGACAACCCGGTCACCATCAAGACCATCGAGTGCGCCATCGTGGATCGCGCGTGGGACAATGGCTGGCTGAAGCCGGAGGTCGCGCCTGAGAAGACCGGCAAGAAGGTCGCCATCATTGGCGCTGGCCCCGCGGGCCTTGCGGCTGCGCAGCAGCTCGCCCGCGCCGGCCACGACGTCCATGTCTACGAGAAATTCGCCAAGGCCGGCGGCCTGCTTCGCTACGGCATTCCCGACTTCAAGATGGAGAAGCACGTCATCGATCGCCGCGTGGCGCAGATGGAAGCCGAAGGGGTGACGTTCCACTACGGCGTCCATGTCGGCGGCACTGAACAAGGCGCGCTCGATCCGCGCGAACTGCACAGCCAGTATGACGCCGTGGCGCTCACCGGCGGCGCCGAAGCCGGGCGAGACTTGCCGATTCCCGGCCGCGACCTCGACGGCATCCACTTCGCGATGGATTTCCTGCCGCAGCAGAATCGCCGCGTCTCCTCCGAACCGCTCGGCGATGCCAAGGACATTCTGGCCGGCGGCAAGCATGTCGTGGTGATCGGCGGCGGCGACACCGGTTCGGAC
>DAIMKE010001244.1:0-1369 GCA_036721875.1 Bradyrhizobium sp.
ACCCAGAGCCCATCCGATCTGCATACGACCTGGTAGCAGCCGGAAGCTACCTTCGGCCTTCGACGACCGCCTCGGCAGACGCCTGGGCCTCCAGCGTTGCAGCTATCGGAGCGCCATTGACCGCTGTCGCGATCATCTTCGCCTATCAGCGGCTCAACGACGATGCGAGCTCAGGAACCAGCCGCATCCAGTCGCAGGGTGGCTTCACGCAATCCATCCTCCGAGGGGTCGCGTCCGGCAAGATCAATATCCGAACGGAATTGGCCGCACTTCGCCGAAAACATATGCAATGAGGGGCTTTTCGACGTGAGACCCCTTCGGAACGGCTCAGGGACTTTCGAACAAATTAACGATCAATCTGCATGATAAATCGTCAAAAGACATTGCGCGCTCGACACGACCCAAATTCCGCCGCATCACGTCGCTCCTATGACCGGGCGCTGCCTGGGCGTGGCGTCGACCAGCAAGGAAATTGCCTGAGCATGACCACCGATTTGAACAAGGCGAAGGAGCTCTCGGAGTTCCGCATCATTCTTGCCGCTGCTCAACTCGTATGGCACCCCAATCTCAGGCTTCACAAAATCACCCAGTGCCCGAACGACCATGTCGCGTTCAGCCTGGTGCCGGCCGAGATCGATGACGGGGGCACCGTCCACCCGACGGATCCGGCGATCGTGACCGTCATGGACTCCGATCCTGGTCGAGCGATGTCCCGGGCGATCGAGAAGTCGCTGGCACAGATCGATCAGGCGCAGGCTCCCGTTGCCGATATCCTGACATTCCCACGCAGGAGCTAACTCGCGCCGCGGTCAAACCGCGCGAGAAGCAGGTGTCCTGTCAGGAGCACGATATGAAGCCGAAACGTGCTGTCCTCTTCATCTGACAGGCCGGGATGCGCCCCGGCAGGGTGTAGCCGCTTCATCAATCCGTTGACGAAATTCTTTCCGTCCACGCTCCACTCTCCGAGCTCAGTCGACAAAAACGGCCGCGAGCCCAGGGACAGGTGTGTTCTCCTGTCGTGACCGGGACGGATATCCGCCGCGTTTGGGTCAATCCTGACAGCAATCTCGTCGAGAAGGCCTTCGAGGAAGTTCCGAAGCTGGCCGTTCGCTGATGACCAGTTGCCACGAGCATGGTTCTCGATAGCCTGCTCCAGATGGCTCTTTGGAGTCAGGAAATGGTGCCGATCCAGCAGCGTGAACAGCTCGGTTTGGACGACAGGTAAGCCCAGGTCGGCCGGGAGAGCGGGGATGAGCGCCCCATCCCGCACCGCGTACCCATCCTGGTTGAGAAGGTGGAGAAGGCGGCTTTGCGACGCCGTCGGAGGCGGTGGTTCGGTCCAACCTGTCGCCTCACTCGGGCGACGAAT
>DAIMKE010001244.1:1379-2374 GCA_036721875.1 Bradyrhizobium sp.
TGCCTTTTCGATCACGACACCGGCAATCGGACCGTCATCGGTCAGATAATCCGGGTTGTCATCGATGAACACCCTGAGATCGTTCAGCCTCTTAACTCCCGCCACGCTCTCATCCCGGACGGCCTGGCGCACCTCCGTACCCAACTCGATGATGAACTTCGTCAGCTCCGCCTGGCTGAAATACCGATGTTCCTCGATGACATTGATCGCGGACAGCCACGTTCGGCGCGAGAATGCAGCAGTCACGAACCAGCCCCCAAAACGGTCATTCCAGACGAGACCGAGCGTAGGGGCCGACGGAGGGCAGTGCCAAGCCCTTTCGCGCCTCCATTAAGGCCGTGGTCAGCATCAACGCGACACGTCGTTTTGGGAGTGCCGCCATCGACCTCATCAGCGGCAGGGCATGATATAATACGGATAAGCCAGTTTTAAGCAGATTTAATACCGATAAACCCAAGGGTAATTGTCCATGCTGGTCGCACAGGCACGGGAAAATAACGTCGTATCGTTCGGCGGTGAAGCCGAGGACTTCGGCGTTGCCGACATCGGCGTCATCCTCGAGATGCTCTCGACCACGCTTTACACGGATAAGCCCCGGGCGGTTTCGCGCGAGGTCCTGTGCAACGCCTTCGATGCGCATTTCGCTGCCGGGCGGGAAGACCTCCCGGTCGACATCACCATCGATGAGCAGCAGATAGAAATCCGGGATTACGGCCACGGGATTGCCCGCGACCAGATCGGCCCGGTCTACTGCACATTCGCTGGTTCGACCAAAATCCATGATGAGACGCAGACCGGCGGCCATGGCGTCGGCGCGAAGTCGCCGTTCAGCATCACCGATCTTTTCACCGTCATCAGCCGCTACGACGGCACGCTGTCCACCTTCTCCCTCTTCACCACGGATCGCGTGCCGCAGTACCGATACGTCGGCGGCCGTCCCTGCGAGGACGAGGGCATCAGCGTCATCATCCCGCTGAAGACCCCCAACCTCGGCT
>DAIMKE010001245.1:0-2369 GCA_036721875.1 Bradyrhizobium sp.
CCATTTGTAGCCGAAGCCGAGCCCGCCGAACTCCACCGGCCGTGACACCTGCGGCCATGAGGTCGACTCTTCCGCCGCCGTCGTGGTTTGCGGATAGCGCGAAAACACTTCGGTGTTGAAGCGGCGCAGGAAATCGATGGCTTCGAGGTTCTCACGCCCGCCATGCTTGTTCGGAATCCATTCGCCGGCGGGCCGGCTGTAGTCGAGATAGAGCATCGAGGCCACCGCATCGACGCGCAGGCCGTCGATCGCATATCTGTCGAGCCAGAACAGCGCGTTCGACACCAGGAAGTTCACCACTTCGGTGCGGCCGTAATTGTAGATCAGCGTGCCCCAGTCGAGGTGGCGGCCCTGCAGCGGGTTGGCGTGCTCGTAGAGCGCGGTGCCGTCGAAATGGCCGAGGCCGTGGGGATCGTCAGGAAAATGCCCGGGCACCCAGTCGAGCCACACGGCGATGCCTTCGCGATGGCAGGCTTCGACCAGCGCGGCAAAGTCCTCAGGGCCGCCGAACCGGCTGGTCGGCGCGTACATGCCGGTCGGCTGGTAACCCCAGGAGCCGTCGAACGGATGCTCGCTGACGGGAAGAAACTCGACATGCGTGAAGCCGAGATCATTGACATAGGCCGGAAGCTGTTCGGCCAGTTCGCGATAGGTCAGCCATTCATTGTCGCCCTTGCGCCGCCAGGAGCCGAGATGAACTTCGTAGATCGAGACCGGCGCGCTCAGGGCGTTCAGGCCCGATGGTGCGGCCCGCGGACGCGTCAACCTGGCTTCATCGAACACGATCGACGCCGTCTTGGGCCGGACCTCGGCGGCGAAGGCGAACGGATCGGCCTTCATCGGCAAATGCTGGCCGTTCGGTTCGATGATGTCGAACTTATAGTGATCGCCGATGCGGGCCTGCGGAATGAACAGCTCCCAATAGCCGACGCCGCGCACCCGCATCGGATGCCGCCGCCGGTTCCAGAAATTGAAATCGCCGACGACGCTGACGCCCCTGGCGTTCGGCGCCAGCACCACGAAGGCGACGCCATCGACGCCGTCGAGCGTCATCGGATGCGCGCCGAGCTTGTCGTAGATCCGCTGATGGGTGCCTTCGCCGAGCAGATGCAGATCGAAGTCGGTCAGGACGGGCGGAAAGCGGTAGGGGTCATCAAGCTCGACGACATTGTCGCCGAAGTGAGCGCGCAACTGGTATTTGCCCGAGCCGTTCGGCAGCGGGCCTGCGAACAGCCCGGATTCGTGGATCTGTTCCAGGGCTGTACGTTCGCCGTGTTCGCCGATCGCCTCGACATTCCGCGCCTCGGGGAGGAACGCGCGCACGATCTTACGGTCGCCCTCGGCGTGCAGGCCGAGATAGCGGAACGGATCGGTGTGGCGGCCTTCGATGATCGCATAGGCCTCGGCGGAAAGTTTGGTCATGCAGCAGCGTCCGGTTGTTGCGAAAGAATTCGGATGATTCCGGTAAGCGGCACGCGCAACCAGTCGGGTCGATGCGACAGCTCGTATTCGACCTCGTAGAAGGCCTTTTCGAGCAGGAAGAAGTTCAGGATCTGGTCAGCCGCTGTCGCGCCGGCTGGCCAGAAACGCTGGTTGGCGATGGTCTCGCGATAGCTGGCGAGAAACGCGTCCACGGCGCGATCGCGCCATTCGGCGAGCGCCGCCGCCAGCCGGTTCTGGTCATCGGAGCCTACTCTCAGGGCGCGTTCGTGGGCGGCGGTCGCGGAGTAATCGATCGAGCGGATCAGGCCGGCGACGTCACGGGCCGCGGGCGCCTTGCGACGGCGTTCGGCGATCGTGCGCCGCGGTTCGCCCTCGAAATCGATGACGAAGATGTCGTCCTTGACGATCAGCAACTGGCCGAGATGAAGGTCGCCGTGATGGCGGATGTTGAGGCCGTCGATGTCGCGCGGCAGCATCCTGTTGAGACGGTCCGGCAGGCTCTCCTGCAGCGCCAGCAGCCGGTCGACCAGCGGCCGGTCCGCTTCCTTCAAGGAATCCCGCCGCTGCCTCAGCGTGTCGGCGACGCGCTCGGCGCGGAGCAGGATATCGTCGATCCAGCGCTGCACGTCCTCAGGCCGCGTCGGCTCCGGCGCGAATTCGGGAAGCTCGCTGTTGCCGGCGAGCGCGACATGCATCTCGCCGGTGCGCCGCCCGGCCTGCGACATGTAGCGCAGATACGGGACTTGCTCCTCGCTTTCGCCGGGATGCTCGGACGGCGGGAGCAGGCGCTGTTCGTCGACGAAGCGGTCGAGATAGCTCGCGGTCACGATCCAGGCGTCGCCCTGGTTGGCGACGAAGCTGTGGACGATGCCGATGGCGCTTCGCTTGTCGCCGTCAACCAGTTCGACGCTGCCGAGCAGGGCCGG
>DAIMKE010001246.1:0-2364 GCA_036721875.1 Bradyrhizobium sp.
GCGGGTTGAACCTCACGCATAGCGAGCCATTGCCGCAATTCCTCGCCCGTTTCCGCGAGGCGATGCCGCATCTCGCCCGCGCCATCGAGGCATTTCCACCGCAGGCATTGCGTGACTGGAGCGAGGCGCTCGGGCAGGAGACCTTCGTCGGCTCCAGCGGCCGTGTTTTCCCAAAAGCGTTCAAGGCTTCGCCCCTGCTGCGGACGTGGCTGCGCCGGCTGGATTCGATGGGCGTGAAGCTCGCTCTGCGTCATCGCTGGACCGGCTGGGACGAGCAGGGACATCTCCGTTTCCAAACGCGTGACGGACCCCACACCGTCGAGGCGCGTGCAACGGTGCTGGCGCTCGGCGGCGCAAGCTGGCCGCGGCTGGGCTCCGATGGTTCGTGGGCGGAGATCCTTGCTGCCAAGGGCGTAAAGGTATCGCCGCTGCGGCCGGCGAACTCCGGGTTCACCGTCGCCTGGTCCAGTGTTTTTCGCGACCGCTTCGAAGGCCAGCCGCTCAAGGGCGTGGCATTTTCATTCGGCAAGCACAGCGTCCGCGGTGAAGCCATCATCACCCGCACCGGCATCGAAGGTGGCGCGGTCTACGCGCTGTCGGCCGAGTTGCGCGAAGCTATCGACAAGCGCAGGGCGACCCTGCACGTGGCGCTGCGCCCCGATCTCGACACGAAAGAACTGATCGCAAAGATCTCGGCGCCGAAAAATAAGCAGTCCCTGTCGAATTTTCTGCGCAAGGCGGTCAGCCTCTCGCCCGTCGCGATCGGGTTGCTTCAGGAGGCAGCCAAGGCTTCCGGAACCTTGCTCGCTTCATTGTCGCCGTCCGATCTTGCCAAGCTGATCAACGCCGTTCCGATCGAACTCACCGGCGTCGCGCCGATTGCGCGCGCGATTTCCACCGCCGGCGGAGTAGCGTTCAGTGAACTCGATGCCGATTTCATGATCCACCGTCTGCCCGACGTGTTCGCAGCCGGAGAAATGCTGGATTGGGAGGCGCCGACCGGCGGCTATCTGCTGCAGGCGTCATTCGCTACGGGAGTCGCGGCGGGGCGGGGCGCGCTGAAGCGGCTCGATTTGTAGGATGGGTAGAGCGCAGCGAAACCCATCGAGACCAGCCAAACTGCTGGACGATGAGTTTCGCTGCGCTCTACCCATCCTGCGAGGGCTTACCGCAATTTCCCGCGTGCTGCGACCGGCAGCACGCCCACGATCTCGTCGCCGCGCACCATCACCACCTCGTCCATCATGTTGACGACGACGCAGACATGGTTGGGCACTATCCGCACGACGTCGCCGACGACGGGCCGCGTGTTGCTGCGGGCGAGATCGAGAAAGCCGTGCTCCTCGGCAAAGCGCGCGATCTTCGCTTCCGGGTGTTCCAGGATCAGCCCGTAGCCGTCGAGCCCGCCGCCGGGGTCCGAGGTCAGTGTTTTCGAGCCGGCGTCGAGAATGCCGCGGTCCGGGCCGGCGCGGCTGACGACGGTGGAATAGATGTTGAGCGCGCAATCGTCCCACTCGGCGACTCCGGCCGCGACCTGCATGCGGTCGTTGTAGATATAGGTACCCGGCCGATGCTCGGTCGCGCCCTTGAGCTTGCCGAGATTCTTCAGGTTCGGCGAGCCGCCGGTCGAAACCATTGTCGCGTCGAGCCCATGCGCGCGGACGCCGGCCAGCGCCTCGTCGTAGAACTTCTGCGCCTCGGCCCAGCCGGTTTCGGTCGGATACAGCATGAAGCCCGCGAATTTCAGTCCCTTGGACGCCGCGATTTCCCGCGCCAGCGCGATGGCTTCGCCCGGCGTTTCGACACCGGCGCGCTTGCGGCCTGTGTCGCATTCGACCACGACCGACAGCGGACGGCCTGAAGCTGCGGCAGCCTGCGGCAGGCCCGCAATCACGGTCGAATTATCGGCGGCAACCGTCATGTTCGCCCTGGCCTGCAGCGCGGCGAGGCGTGCCATCTTCTCCTCGCCGATCAGGTTGTAGCTAATAAGGATGTCGTCGATGCCGGCTTCCGCCATCACCTCGGCCTCGCCGATCTTCTGGCAGGTAATTCCCTTGGCGCCGGCCGCGACCTGCATCTGCGCCAGCAGGGGGCTCTTGTGCGTCTTGATGTGCGGCCGGTTGGCGACGCCGGCCGTATCGCAGGCCACCTGAACCCGCGCGATGTTGCGCTCAACGCGGTCCATGTCGATCACGGCGCAGGGCGTGCCGTATTCACGGGCGATCTTGGCGGCGAGGGGCGTTGTCATGCTCTTCTCTCTCGAATTCGTAAGACCGTAGGATGGGTAGAGCGAAGCGAAACCCATCAATTCCGTCAATGGTTCATGATGGGTTTCGCTTTGCTCTACCCATCCTACGCCTGCTC
>DAIMKE010001247.1:0-2364 GCA_036721875.1 Bradyrhizobium sp.
TCATTGGGGCGGGGTAGCTCAGCTGGTTAGAGCAGCGGAATCATAATCCGCGTGTCGGGGGTTCAAGTCCCTCTCCCGCTACCATCCGACCCCCCACAGCCTTGGTGGTGGGGAAATGGTCGCCTCCGATCAATTCTGTCAGATGTCCTGTGACCTCTATCTCCGGCGGAACCCCGGCAGGTGCCTTGTACACCGTGACCGTGCTGATCAAATCGCGAAGCGCCTTCTTCGACTCAGCTCCATAGGCCTCGCCCTCGCGCACGGTCGTAGCCAGATTCTCGATCGAAGCGAGGTAACGAGACACCGTTGCCGGATGAAGCGAGACGATGTTGGGCGGTTCGTCGCATACGGCAAGTTCGGCACGTAGGGCTTCGCATTCGGCTTTCCGCGGAGGCAAATCGCGCTTGACCTGGTCTTCCTCGATGAGCCCCATGACGAAGGCCTTGTAGATACGATCCTGTTCGCGCTCGGCCTGCTGGAGACGCTTCTCGATCCGGACGCGTCGATTTACACTATCAGCCGCGAGAGCCCGCCGCTCCTCGTTGTAGACGCGCACATAAAGCGCGATGCCGTCGCGATCGACCATTCGGTCGCGCAGTCCGCCCACCACGGCAGCCTCGATGACGTCGAGTGTGTAGGACCGGGAATTATCGCAGCTCCCCGCCTCGGTCGCCTTCGTGCAGCGAATGCGTGTGCGTCCTCGGTGATGATCCTTGACCGACATGCCGGCGCCGCAGGAACCGCACCTTAGCAACCCGGATAGAAGGTGCCGCGGCGTCGATCGGTCGCGTGGAGCCATCGCAGCTCGCCCTCCGCGCTTGGCGAGCGCTGCAGCGAACATTTCATTCTGCACGATCGCCAATGCCGGGACGGCTTGTTCCTGCCACTCCGCCTCGGGATTGACCCGCGAGATGCGGTTTCCGGTCTCGGGATCCTTGACCATCCGTACGCGATTCCACACGAGGCGGCCCACGTACAGCGGATTGAGAAGAATACCGTGGCCTCGCTTTCGATTACCGTTGATCGTGACCGCAGCCCAGTAGTCCCCCCGGGGTGGAGGTACACCTTCGGCGTTGAGTTCACCAGCTATGGCTCGTGGCGATTTGCCAGCGACATAGTCGGCAAAGATGCGTCGAACGATAGCGGCCTCGGAGTCGACGATCGTCAGTTTGCCAGGAGCTCCGGGAACGGGCTTGTAGCCGTACGCTCGACCACCGGCGTTTCGACCTTGCCGGATGACGCCGGCCATTCCGCGTCTCGTTTTTTGCGCCAGTCCCTTGAGGAAAACGGCAGACTGGGTTCCCTTGAAGCCGATATGCATTTCGTCGAGTTCGCCATCAGCGGCGGTGACGAGCTTCACTCCGAAGAAGTTCATCCGCTCATAGAGCCGCGCGATGTCGGCGAGGTTCCGCGACAGGCGATCGATGTCCTCAGCCAGGATGACATCGATCTCACCAGCAGCCGCCAAGCCGATCATGCGCTGATAGTCGGGTCTGTTGTGAATCGACGACCCCGAGACAGCATAGTCCGCAAAGGTCGCGGTCACCCGCCATCCCAGCTTTTCGGCGTACCCTCGACATAGCGCGTTCTGGTCTTCTACCGATCGATCGTTCTGGAGATCGGACGAAAATCTGGCGTAGATCGCCGTGCGCATCTGTTTTCCTTTTGGGTAACGTTGTCTTGACCGGCCGAAGTCGAATGATCGCGACGGGCGCATTCTCGTGCAAGCGCCTCAATGAGACGGGCGATCCCTGGATCGAGAGCGGGTTGCCGCTCAATGATCAACGTGCCCGCGGGATGCGACGTGCGAACTGCGGGACCTGCCGCCACCGCCTCAAGAAGCCCGCTATCGGAAACAGGTTTCCTAGCCATGGTCGCACCGACCACGACCTATGACGACACCGCCAGCACGTCGCCGCGAGCAGATATACAGATAGAGGTACCGGCGGGAACTCAACATAGAGCAGACTCACGGACATCCGCTCTCGTTTCCAAGAGCAGCATCCGCGCCATCCACTCGGACGTACCCGGGCACGGCACGTAATTGCCCGGCGTAGTGTAGGCAGCGAAGTTCCCACGCCCCTACACGGATACGATCAAGTCGACCCCAGTCCGAACACAATCCCTGGGAGGGTCGAGCGTTCGCCCGACCTACAGAACTTTAAGACGACCAGAACCTGCGACGGTCGCCCAATTAGCCGCTGGGTTTCGGTGGTTTGATGCTCACGACCCACTGTGTCGAGTGGTGACAGAAATCATCGCCCCACAGCTCCGAACCATACGGGCAGGACAATTAGAACATATCAGAAACGCACAAAGAATCAAGCGCGGCATCGCAGCCATAGATTGCAGATCCCGTACCCC
>DAIMKE010001248.1:0-2363 GCA_036721875.1 Bradyrhizobium sp.
ATCCAGTAGTTCAGGTGTAATCGTCGTGTCGGTCGTCATGTGAGTCTCCTCGGTAGGTAAACTCACA
This sequence comes from Bradyrhizobium sp., assembly GCA_036721875.1. GTDB lineage: Bacteria > Pseudomonadota > Alphaproteobacteria > Rhizobiales > Xanthobacteraceae > Bradyrhizobium. The sequence goes on from DAIMKE010001248.1 coordinate 68, forward strand.
GAAACCTGCTACACATTCTTTCTGACACCCTCGGCGCCACAGGCCTCAGATCCTCCTGCGCTGGCTCTGCCTTTGAAGTTTCCTCGTCCTCAACCGGAATGGTCACGTGATCGATTATGAACATTTCTTCCAGGATACATCCTGGCTCTCGTCAAGACGCGCGGCCGCGTCCTTCATCTCTCTCACGACGAGGTGCCCGGTCAGTGAATCCACGCCGGACGTGATTGTCCAGACGTGCAAGTCGCGGACCGCGATGACGCCTAGATTTCCGAATAATGCCTTTTCAGCTTCCCCGAGATCGACTTCGGCCGGGGCGCCTTCCATCAGAATATTGACGGCCTGCTTCAAGAGGGACCAGGTGCGCGGACCATGAACAGACCGATGCCCGCACCGATGATGGGATCGGCCAGTATCCAGCCCGTGTACATGATGACCAAAGCGGCAACGATCACGCCTAGCGATCGGAGCATGTCGCTGAGCACTTCGAAATAGGCGCCTTGGACGTTGAGGCTCTCTACGATCTTGCCGATAGCAGCTTCATACTGACGAGGTTTACGACCAACCGCACGGTGGCGACTGCCAGCATGGGGCCGCTCAGGATTTCGGGTGGAGAGCGAAAGCGCTGGTAGGCTTCGTACAGGATGTAGACTGTCAGCATAAGGAGCACCACCGCGTTGACAAGGGCAGCGGAGCGCGCTCGATCGCAAGGGCCTACTGCGATCAAGCTTCGCTGCGCCGACGCACCAGACGATCGGCGCTCCCTCGGTTCGGCGGCAAGCGCGAGGCGCCTATCCCGGCGGGCGAGGCTGGCATCGGCGTAGCCGCGTGGCAGCGGCGGGCAACGCGGCTGGAAGTGCCCGAGACGGCAATTGCGTTCATCACCCTCATCAGTCTGCAGCGGCGATCGAGATCTTCGACGAGCAGATCGCAAGCCTCGACACCTTGACTCCACTGTTGCAAAAATGCGTCCAGGAAGGGGCTTCCTCGCCCGCCGAGACATTGAGGGCGCAAGTTGCAGCCGACCTTTTCCGCGCCGAGCGCGAACGCGCCAAGACCCGGTTGGCCCTCGCGCGCCGTGATCTTGCAACTGTCACGGGTGACAGCACGCCTCGATTCGGCAGCGTCGTCGGGCGGCTCACCAATATCGGTCAGCCGCCATCATTCCAATCCATTTTGCGGGTCATCTAGGCCAATCCGCAGCTATTGCGCTGGACTGCTGTAGCCGCGCAGCGCAATGCCGAACTCCTCATTGCGCGGCTGAAAGCCATCCAGCGCCCGCGCATTTATGGCGGCTGGCGCCACTTCCACGATACCAACGACAACGCCGTCCGGCTCAGAGTTTTCGATTCCTATCCCGGTGTTCGACCAGAATGCCGACAACATCATCGCCGCCCAGGAGACGCTCGAAGACCGAAGCCGAGCCGGCGATCAACAAGCTGGTGCTGATCAGCATTGTGGGCCAAGCCTACGACAGCCTTACCGGCGCTTTGGCCGAGATCAGGCTGCTGCGATGCTCGGTTATTCCGAACGCGCGCAGCGCGTCGGAGACGATGTTCGGCGGCTATACCCAAGGCGGTTTCACCCTGCTCGAACTGCTCGACGTTCGGGGGCGCTGTTGCAGGCGTTTCAGAGTCTCACGCCCTGCGAGTTGAAGGCGTCGCTGGCCGGCACAGTCATCGACCGTCAAACCCCGCTGGCGAATTCGTGTCCGAGCAGAAGCCGGCACTCGTGATCGCCGATCTCTCGATGGTGTGGATGGATCTCTCGGTCTACCGACGTGATCTGAAGTGGGTCAACGTTGGCGACCAGGTACTGATCGATCCCGCGGATGGCGGACAGCCTATTGAGACCAAAAATCTCATACTGAATCTTTTGCTTCCCATCCTCTTATTAGGCGGGCCTGGTCGGCCTCAAAGATCGCTGTGACCGCTCGCACAATGGAGCAATTTAAGAGCGCTCGAGGCGGACGCATCTTCGGCAATGCGCTTCCCGTGCCGCTCGATAATCCGGAGGCCATCCTCAACATGACGTGTCGCCTGCGCAATTAGTTCGTTGAGCTCGCATGCCCGAATTTAGCCGATCAGCGGCATTTCCCAGACCATCATAGGAACGAACACTCCCGACACTGTTGTAGGAGCTGGCCGGGGCCGCGGCTCGCGCGCGCTGAGAGAGAGTGCCCGCCAGCTTGGATCGTCACGCCGGGATTCGGATTCCCCCAGTTGCCTATTGTCCTGGACGCGTAGGTGCTGTCGCGGAGTTGGTAGGAATTGAGGGTGGCGTAGTCTCCGGGGTGATC
>DAIMKE010001249.1:0-2357 GCA_036721875.1 Bradyrhizobium sp.
CCACCATCATCATGACCAGCGCGCGCAGCGCCCAGGGATCGTGAATGGCAAGCCGCGGCGACGGAAGCCCGGCGCGGATCCGCTTGATCGAGGCCAGCGTGCGCTCGCGCTGCTCCCGCCACAGCGCCTGCGCGATCGGATCCTGGGACGCGAGCGTATCGGTCAATGCCGTCGCGGGCCGGTGGCGAATGCCGGTACCGCGGTCGAGCCGGCTCAATCCCTCTTCGCGGGTCGGCCAGCGGAAACGTGCGAGCGGATACAGCGCCCCCAGTGCCAGCAGAATGAACAGCACGATGCCTGCGGCGCGTGCACCGAACGGCAGCACCAGCCATAGTCCGGCCCAGGACACCACAAGAAACAGTCCGACCACGCTCAAGAGCCGGGCAAGGCCGGGCCAGGCGCGCTCCCACGCGATCGCAAACTGAGCCCGTTGCAGGGCCTGCGTCAGTTGAAGCCGTGCGACAGATTCCTGCTCGCGCGCGGGCTGTGTGGGGTCAGGTGAGGCTCCGCTCAACAAAATTCTCCGGGTTGCCGGCAAATCAGCCTAGCACAGCGGCGGCATTGAGGCATCCGGCGGATGCGGGTTCCCACACCCGGAATTACGCATAACACGAAGGCGTGACTGCAGGGCTCCCAGCCCGTAACGTCCGCGCCGAACCGTAAAACTACGAGGAACCGTCATTGCGAGCGGAGCGAAGCAATCCATAGCGCCACAAATCGAAAGATGGATTGCTTCGCTTCGCTCGCAATGACGAAAAAGGAAACAGCACCATGGAAATCGGATTCATCGGCCTGGGGAAAATGGGCTTCCCGATGGCGCGCCGGCTGGTCGAGGCCGGACATCAACTCACCGTGTTCGACACGCGGAAAGAGGCCGTCGACCAACTCGTCGCGCTCGGCGCTGCGGCGGCTTCGTCGCCGAAGGATATCGCCGACCGTTGCGAGACCGTATTGGCGAGCCTGCCGTCGCTGCAGGCTTCGCTCGAGGTCGCGACCGGTACTGGCGGCGTGATTGAGGGCAAGCGCGTCAAGCGCTTCATCGACCTCTCCACCGTCGGCTCGCAGATGGCGGTCAAGATTCACGGCCTGCTGGCGAAAAAGAACGTGGTGCAGATCGACAGCCCCGTCAGCGGCGGCGTCGGCGGCGCCGAGAAGGGCACGCTGGCCGTAATGGTCTCCGGCCCGCGCGCCGATTTCGAAATTGCAAAACCCGCGCTCGACGTGATCGGAAAAGTGTTCTTCATCGGCGAGAAACCCGGCTCGGCACAGACGATGAAACTTGCGAACAATTTCCTGTCGGCGACCGCGATGGTAGCGACGTCGGAAGCCGTGGTGATGGGCGTCAAGGCGGGGCTCGATCCATCGATCATGATCGACGTCATCAACGCGGGCTCCGGGCTCAATACCGCGAGCCGCGACAAGTTTCCGCGCTCGGTGCTGCCGCGCTCCTTCGATTTCGGTTTCGCGACCGGCCTGATGGTGAAGGATGTCAGGCTGGCGCTGGAGGAAATGAAATCGCTGGGGCTGTCGATGGAAGTCGCCGAGGCGGTCGGCCGCCTCTGGGAAGTCGTGATCAAAGACCAGGGCGCGGAATCGGACTTCACCGCAGCGATCAAGCCGATCGAGAAGGCGGCGGGGGTGGTGGTCGGCGGCGCGAAGGGTGGTGCGACCGGGAAGTGAGATTTGCGTAGGATGGGTAGGGCGCAGCGAAACCCATCATGCAGCAGTGGTCGCCATTGATGGGATTCGCTTCGCTCTACCCATCCTGCGTGATCAAAGCCACGGCGCCGGCCGGTCCATCGCGATCAGATCCTCGACCTCGATGCGCGGGCGCACTACGGCGTACTGGTCGTCCTTGACCAGCACTTCCGGCACCAGCGCGCGCGTGTTGTAGAAGCCGGACTGTACGGCGCCGTAGGCACCGGCGGTCATGATCGCCAGGAGATCGCCGGCCCTGGGCTCGGGCAAATTGCGGTCGAGCGCGAGATAGTCGCCGGTTTCGCAGACCGGACCGACCACGTCGGCCGTGATCGTTGGCGTGCCCTTCGCCGCCTCGCGCACCGGCACGATATCGTGGTGGGCTTCGTACAGTGTCGGACGGATCAGGTCGTTCATCGCGGCATCGATGATGACGAAGTTCTTGGCCTCGCCGGGCTTCACGTAGATCACGCGCGAAACCAGGATGCCGGCATTGCCGACGATCATCCGCCCCGGCTCGAACATCAGCGTGCAGCCGAGATTATGCGTCACCCGCTTGACCATCGCGGCATAGGCGGACGGCAGCGGCGGCGCCTCGCGATCGGCGTGATAGGGAATGCCGAGCCCGCCGCCGAAATCGATATGGGAGATGTTGTGGC
>DAIMKE010001250.1:0-2356 GCA_036721875.1 Bradyrhizobium sp.
CAATCGATTATTCGGGCGCGTAGATTCACGCCGGTACGGCAAAGGACGGCATGGAGCAGCCGGTCAAATACTGGGTGCCCTCGATCGCGCCGTCGGGGATGGCGTTCTACACCGGAAAACTGTTTCCGAAATGGTCGGGCAGCCTGTTCCTCGGCGCGTTGCGCGGCGCGATGCTGGTGCGGCTGACGCTGAACGGCAACACGGTGACGTCGGAGGAGCGCCTGCTGCAAAATCTCAACGAGCGGATTCGCGATGTCCGCCAGGGTCCGGATGGCGCACTATGGCTGCTGACCGACAGTTCGTCGGGACGCATCCTGCGGGTGGCGCCGGCCGCAAAATGACGAGGCGTGCACCTGAAGCGAAAAGAGAACAAAATCTCTTGTTAACGCTTGCACTTACGTATGTACAGGTATATGTACATGATCCCATATCGTATTAGGGGTGAGCGAGATGGCGTACGTTTCCTACACTGAACTGCGTAACAACCTCGCGTCCTACATGGACGAGGTTTGCGATGATCGCGCGCCGCTGTTCGTCACCCGCCAGAATGCCCGCACCGTCGTTCTCATGGCCGAGGACGAGTATGAGAGTCTCATGGAGACTGTCCACCTCCTGAAGAGCCCCGCTAATGCGGTACGTCTTCTGCGTTCAATCAAGGAAGCGGACGAGGGCAAACTAACTGAACACGAGTCGATCGAGCCAGCAAAGGCAGGTTCGGCAGAGGTATGAAGACCGCTTGGACGGAAGATGCCTGGCAAGAGTATCTTCAATGGCAAAAGGAGGACGAAAAGATCCTCGAAGTCATAAACGGTCTGATCAGGGACATTAAGCGCGACCCGTTCAAGGGGCTTGGGAAACCAGAGCGCCTTAAACATGCGCTCCAGGGATGGTGGTCGCGCCGCATTTCAGGCGAACATCGTTTGGTGTATCGCGTTTCCGGAAAGGGTGACACTCAACAACTCGATATCGCCCAGTGCCGCTATCATTATTAGCGGCCATTTTCCTGGAGCGGGTAGATATGCCACACGGCGGCGACTAATGGTCAGGCTCATGTCCATTTGTGAAAGATCAGGAACGCGCCTGCGGCGATGAAGAGAAAGCCGAGTGCGTGATTCCATCCGAGCGGCTCCTTCAGATACAGCACCGAAAACCCGGCGAACACCACCAGTGTGATCACCTCCTGAATGGTCTTGAGCTGCGCCGCCGAATAGACCGCACTGCCCCAGCGGTTGGCCGGCACCGCCAGCCAGTATTCGAAGAAGGCGATACCCCAGCTCGCGAGAACGACGACCGGCAGCGCGTTTTCCTTGAACTTGAGATGCCCGTACCAGGCAAAGGTCATGAAGACGTTGGAGGCAAACAGCATCAGGATCGGCAGCAACGTGGGGGATATTGTCGGCATCGACGTCCTCTCGTGAATGGCATGCGCTAACCTGGGAACGCGGAAACCAGTTCCGTGCGCCTCGAATATCACCTGATCTCGGAAACGCGAAAGCCCGGGCTGCCTGGGAGATTGATCCCTCCCAACTGCGCCTGTAGGAAGAAGGCTTCCCGCCAGCCCGCATCCGCAGCGCTGCACCTCGATCAAGATGGAAACAGGAATGCCCGGCGAGCTCACCATTCGTTTCGTCACCCGCCAGGATTACGCGCAATGGCTTCCGCTGTGGGACGGCTACAACGCGTTCTACGGCCGCTCGGGACCGACGGCGCTAGCGCCCGACATCACCGCCATGACATGGGCGCGTTTCTTCGACGGCTATGAGCCGGTGCATGCGCTGGTCGCCGAGAGCGGCGGCGCGTTGCTCGGCCTGACGCATTATCTGTTTCACCGCAGCACCACGTCGATCGAGCCGAACTGCTATTTGCAGGACCTCTTCACCAGCGCGCCGGCGCGCGGCAAGGGCGTCGGCCGCGCCCTGATCAACGGCGTCTACGATCAGGCGAAGCTCGCCGGATCGTCCCGCGTCTACTGGCAGACGCACGAGACCAATCACACCGCGATGCAGCTCTACGACAAGGTGGCGGAGCGCTCCGGCTTCGTGGTCTACCGCAAGCTTTTCTGAGGGCGCCGTGCTGCGCACGGCGCTCGGCCGCCTGTGGATAAGTGCCGCTGTCACGCCGGCGTAACAGACCCCGGCTAGCCTTCGCCTGCGTCTGATCAGACCCCCCGTCTCGGATCACGCGCTCCAAAGCGGTCCCCGTCAGTCGCCGCGTCTGACTGGGGCCGCACTTTTTTGTGGCAGCATGGCTGCAAAGCCATCCGGATCGGGCGCCTCTTGGCAAGGGCATCGCTGTCCGACAGGCGATTTGACCCAAACGTGATTGCCGATATTTCCCGGGCAAGCCTATGCTTACC
>DAIMKE010001251.1:0-2350 GCA_036721875.1 Bradyrhizobium sp.
GGGCTGTGCAGGCCGTCGCCGTCGTCCGCCGTCGAGCCGGCCTTCGCGGCATAGGCAATCAGCGTATCGGTGCTGGTCGGCTCGACCTTGCCAAGCCCTGCCACAACCGCGCGGCTGGCCGTCTTCCGCTCGCGGCGCATCACCCTCACGAACGGATTGTCGCGGCATGCATCCAGCACGATCAGCCGCAGCCGCTTGGCGCCATCGGCCGAGGACACCAGCCGCTCCAGCGGGATCGCCTCGTCCTCGGCATCGCGGTCGCTGGCGAGCCGCGCGTCGACGGGAATGAGGTAGTTGACGCCGCTGATCTCGAGACCATGGCCGGCGTAATAGACGACGGCGATATCGGCCTGGTCGGCGGTGGTTTCGAACTTGCGGATCGCGCGCTTGAAATCGAGATTGCCGACGTTGAGCAGGACATCGACGGTGTCGAAGCCCGCATCGCGGAACATCTTGGCGACCGCGCTCGCATCCCGCGACGGGTTGGCCAGTTGCGGAACGGTCTGATAGCTGGAATTTCCGACGATCAACGCCACCCGCTTCTCGGCCCGGGCGGCATCGGCGGCAAGCATCATCGGGAGGAAAAATCCTCCGATCGCCGCCACCAATGAGACAAGGCGCTTGAGCATTGGCATTCCGGCGCGGGCTAGTGGTCCGGCCGCACATTTCCGTTTCGGGCAATCTCCGGGCGGAACGGCGGCATTCCCGAAATCTGCCGACGTCCAAAGCAATATCGTCTCAAAGGCCGCCGATCAATCCGGACGCCGATGAACGGGTACGGATTGGGAGCCATCAAATCACATTCAACCAGACGCCCGACGTATGCCCCCAACGGCCAAGTCCCAGCGTGACCTACCTCACTGGCCGGCAAAAGTTCGCAACAGGCGCCTACTTAAATACCCCTTGCAGCCCACCTCACCCCGGCAAAATGTTGCTCGAATGGTACAGGAACCGAGATTCACTTCCTTAACGAAGCCTTAAGCGAGCGCGCCGCTTTCGGGTTGGCCGCGCTTCATCTAGTTTTTTCCGAGACATTTTTTTGTTTTCGATTCTTTGTTTGGGGACGATGAATGAGCGTCTTTTTTACATCCATTCGCGGTCCGGGCTTATTCGCCGGCGCTGGTCTTGCCGGCCTTTTGCTGGCTTCGCCCGCAGCGTTCGCCCAGGCTCCACCTCCGCTCACCACGTCGTCCCTGAATTGCACCACCACGCAGTTCGCGACCCCGGTCACGATCGGCAACATCGGCACCCTTGCGATCCCCACCAGCGCCGCGAGCGCTGCTATTTCGGCTGCGATCGGCAACGTCAGCACGGCCTTCCTCACCCAGCAAGGCAGCGCGTTCGTTTCCGCTCCGGCTAATCCCGCCCCCGATCAGCCGGGCGGCGGCGTGTGGGCGCGTGGCGTCGGCGGCCAGGCCAACCTCAGTTCAACGTCGAGTTCCGTCGGCATTTCGACCCAGGGCGGCGCCGTCATCAATACCGCCAATACCAACTGTAACAACCAGCAGCGCCAGACCTTCGCGGGCGCGCAGGTCGGCGCCGACATCGCCCGCCTCAACTACGCCGGCTGGAATCTCCACCTCGGAACGACGGCCGGCTATCTCGGCTCGAGAACCACCGACAACGCAGGCTTCGGCAACGACTTCGAAGTCCCCTTCTGGGGCACCTACTTCGTCGCCACCAAGGGACGCTTCTTCGCCGACGTGATGGTTCGCCAGGAGTTCTACAACATCAACCTGAACAACCCGACCCTCGCCTTCAGCAACCAGCCGGTCGGGGCCCATGGCTGGTCGATCTCGGCATCGACGGGCTACAATTTCGATCTGGGCCAGGGCTGGTTCGTCGAACCATCGGCGGGCTTCATCTATTCGAAGACCTCGGTCGACGCCTTCACCGCGCCCGGCGTCGCCGGCGCCGGCTTCACCGGCATCACCGGCGTCATTCAGACCAACGACGTGACGAGCCAGATCGGCCGCGCCTCCTTGCGCGTCGGCAAGGCCATCGCGACGCCGGATGTGATCTGGCAACCGTTTGCTTCGGCCAGCGTGTTCCACGAGTTCGCCGGCGACGTCAGGTCGAACTACACGTCCCTCAACGGCGTGGTTCTCGGCGCGCCCTTTACGTACAGCCAGACCACGACGACCTCCCGCGTCGGCACCTATGGCCAGTATTCGCTCGGCCTCGCCGGGCAGATCGTGAACACGGGCTGGCTCGGCTTCGTGCGCGTCGATTATCGTAACGGCGACAGCATCGACGGCTGGACCGGCAATGCCGGCATTCGCTACCAGTTCACGCCCGAAACCATCGCCGCCGTGCTGCCGACCAAGGCCCCGAAGTCGCCGATCCCGGT
>DAIMKE010001252.1:0-2349 GCA_036721875.1 Bradyrhizobium sp.
GGAATAGCCGGTCCCGAAATCGGTCCATCGAGATGCTGACGCCGAGTTCGCGCAACTGGTGCAGGATCGCCAGATTGGCCGCGGTCTCCGCCAGGAACAATGACTCGGTGATTTCGAGCTCCAGCCGCCGCGGCGACAAACCGGAATGCGCCAGCGCCGAGATCACCACCTGCACCAGGTTGCGGCTGCGAAACTGCACCGGCGACAGATTGACGGCGACCTTGATGTCCGCCGGCCATTTTGCCGCCTCGGTGCAGGCCTCGCGCAATACCCACTCGCCGAGCGCGACGATCAATCCGATATCCTCGGCGACGGGTATGAACTCCGCCGGCGATATCATGCCCTTTTCTGGGTGGCGCCAGCGCAGCAGCGACTCGAAACCGCTGATCCGGTCGGCGGCAATATCGACCAGCGGCTGATAATGCAGCTCGAATTCGCCGTTGGCGAAGGCACGCCGCAGATCGAGCTCCATGTCGCGACGCCTTTGCGCCTGCAGGTCCATTTCCCGTTCGAAGAACCGGTGGACGCCACCGCCATCCGACTTGGCGCGATAAAGCGCCATGTCGGCGTTGCGCATCAATTCTTCCGAGGTCTCGCCGTCCCCCGGCGAGAGCGCAATTCCGATGCTGGCGCCGACGGTAACCTCGATGCCGTCGATGTCGTAGCTCTCGCTCAGGATCCCGATCATTCGAGCCGCGAAATCGCTGGCGCCGTTCGGCGAGACGTCGGTCGCCAGCACGATCGCGAACTCGTCGCCGCCGAGGCGGGCAGCCAGATTGTCGCCGCTCACCTCCGACTTCAGCCGCCCAGCCACCTGCTTCAGCAGGCGGTCGCCCATCGGGTGGCCGAAGGAATCGTTGACGTTCTTGAACAGGTCAAGGTCGACGCAAAGCACGGCGACGCGATGCTGGCCGGACTTGCCCCGCTGCAACGCTGCGCCCAGCCGATCCTGGAAAAAATCCCGGTTCGGCAGATTGGTCAGGCCGTCGTGATGGGCCATATGGGCGATCCGCGCCTCGGCCTTGCGGCGCTCCGTGATATCGACCGCGGCAACCAGATAGCCGTCACGCCCGTCGAAGGCGACGCGGCGGCCGAAAGTCAGTACGCGGATCTCGCTGCCGTCGGCCTTGAGATGCCGCCAATCCGCGGCTCGAGTTGTAGACGTCGCCGAGCTGTTGCAGTGCCTGGCTGTGGGTTACCCATTCGTCCTCGGGCCAGATCTGGCGCAGCTGCATGCCGAGGAACGTTTCGCGGGCGTAGCCGTAGTGCTGCACGGCGGCGGCGTTGACGCTCAGGAATTGGGTCGTCTCGGCATCGAACACCCACATCGGCATCGGATTGTCGTCGAACAGCAGACGGAAAGAGGCCTCGCGCCGCTTCAGCGCCGTCACGTCCGAAACGGTCAGGGAAAGAATGTCGCCGAAGCTCTTCACCCCGAGCCTCAGGCTACGATCATCACTGTCGATCTCGAACTGGTCGCCGGGACCGCTTCCGATGATATCGAGCAACCGCCTGGTCACCTCCCGGCCGCACAGCAGGTTTCCTCCGGCGCTGAGCCGACGCCACAGCAATTCGGCGGATGGCATCTTCAGCAGACGCGAGGCGCCCTCGTTGAGGTGCACGATCTGGAAGTCGAACGGGCAGCCGGCGGAATCGCGGACCACTGCCAGCGACACCACCCCCTCGTCGGTGGTTGAGAAGATCGTATCGAGGAGATTGTATTGCGGTCCCTGCTCGTTGACATAGATTCCGATCAGCGTGCCGCCCCAGCGTGAATGCGTCGGCAGCGCCAGCATGTCGTAGGTCCGCACCACGCCATCGCGGACGCAATGTGCGGCGGCGAGATGAGGACGGCATTTCTGGATGGCGCTGGCCGCGGCCTCGCCGAGCGCAGTCGCGCAATCCGGTGACAGTTCGCTCAGGGGAATGTTCCAACGGTCGTCGTCCAGCCATTTCTGGACGTAGCGGCCGGTGCGCGATACTTCGAGCGTCCCGTCGTTGCTCCTCAACAGCACGATGTGGTCGGCCAGCTTGCCGAGGCTGCCGAGCATGACGTCCTCGTAGCCGGGCAGGCTTTGGCCCGGCCGCTTCGCGGCCTGCCATTTGCGTCGCAAAACCGGGACGTCGTCGAACGGCTCGGCATTGGTTTTTCCGGACGACTTCTTCGCCGCAATCATCGCATTCTCCACCGCGCAAGCCTGCCTGCATCCAACGCTGGCGGGCTTTAAGGCAGTGTAAAAAATGCAGCAGCGGTACGCCGATCCGGCAATTATGACAGTTTTAAGCGGCGCGATGGTTAGAGCGTTAGCCGATCAGGTTGCAAATATCCTGCGGCGGCGAAGTAGTTTG
>DAIMKE010001253.1:0-2344 GCA_036721875.1 Bradyrhizobium sp.
AGCTTGATGTCGGTGCCGCGGCCGGCCATGTTGGTCGCGATCGTGATCGCGCCGGGAACGCCGGCTTCGGCGACGATATAGGCTTCCTGTTCGTGGAAGCGCGCGTTCAACACCGCAAACAGTTTTGCCGGCTTGCCGGCACGCGCAGCCGCGTAGAGCTTCTCCATCCCGGATTCCGAGCCGAAATCGATCTGCTTGTAGCCATTCTTTTTGAGGTATTCGGCCAGCACCTCCGACTTTTCGATCGAGGCGGTGCCGACCAACACCGGTTGCAGCCGCTTGTTGGCGCGTTCGATCTCGGCAAGGATCGCGGCGTATTTCTCGTTCTGGGTACGGTAGACTTCATCGTCCTCGTCGAGACGCGCGACCTGCACGTTGGTCGGGATCTCGACGACTTCGAGCTTGTAGATATCGAACAGTTCGTCGGCTTCGGTCAGCGCCGTGCCGGTCATGCCCGCGAGCTTTTCGTACATGCGGAAATAGTTCTGGAACGTGATCGAGGCCAGCGTCTGGTTTTCCGGCTGAACCGCGACATGCTCCTTGGCTTCCAGCGCCTGGTGCAACCCTTCCGAATAGCGGCGGCCCTGCATCATGCGGCCGGTGAATTCATCGATGATGATGACCTCGCCGTCGCGAACGATGTAATCCTTGTCGCGGTTGAACAGCGTATGCGCGCGCAGAGCCTGGTTGACGTGGTGCACGACCGAGACGTTCTCGACGTCGTAGAGCGATTCGCCCTTGAGCTGGCCGGCATCGCGAAGCAGGGTCTCCAACTTCTCCATGCCGCCTTCGGTCAGTGTCACCGTGCGCTGCTTCTCGTCGACGTCGTAATCCGTCTTGTCGAGCTTGGGGAAAAAGGTGTCGATGGTGTTGTAGAAATCCGAGCGGTCGTCGAGCGGGCCGGAGATGATCAGCGGCGTGCGCGCCTCGTCGATCAGGATCGAGTCGACTTCGTCGACGATGGCATAGAAGTGGCTGCGCTGGACCATGTCCTCCAGCCGGTACTTCATGTTGTCGCGCAGATAGTCGAAGCCGTATTCGTTGTTGGTGCCGTAGGTGATGTCGCGCGAATAGGCTTCCTTGCGCTCGGAATCGTCGAGGCCGTGCACGATCACGCCGACGGAGAGCCCGAGGAAGTTATAGATCTGGCCCATCCATTCGGAGTCGCGGCGGGCGAGGTAGTCGTTGACGGTTACGACGTGGACACCCTTGCCGGCCAGCGCATTGAGGTAGACCGCGAGCGTCGCCACCAGCGTCTTGCCTTCGCCGGTCTTCATCTCGGCGATGTCACCCTCGTGCAGCACCATGCCGCCGATCAACTGGACGTCGAAATGGCGCTGGCCGAGGGTGCGCTTGGCGGCCTCGCGCACGGTGGCGAAGGCCGGCACCAGGATATCGTCGAGCGTCTTGCCGTCGGCGAGTTGCTGGCGGAATTCGGCGGTGCGGGCTTTCAGCGCCTCGTCGGACAGCGCGGCGACCTCGGGCTCGAGCGCGTTGATGGCGTTGACGCGGGACTGGTATCCCTTCACCCGCCGGTCGTTGGCGGAGCCGAAAAACTTGCGGGCGAACGCGCCGATCATGCCAATTCCTGCCTTTGCCGTTACCTGCGTTACAGCCGTCACGTGTTAGACCAACTTGCCCATCAACTCACCGTGACACATCGCGGCGAATGCCCCGGGTTGGGGTTGTCCGCCAAATGAGTGGGAATCGGGCAATCCAAGGTTCAACGGCAAAAACCGCAGCAAAATAAGCTCAATACCGTCGATAGGTTCCGGCACAGATATGGCCGCCCCCGGGGCTTGTCAACGTATCGAGATATGTCAAGGAATTCATCATTTCGACAGACTTTTCGCGTTGCCAAGTCCCCATGATTGGGCGAGTGTCCCGCCGCCTTTGGCCTTCCCCTGTTCAATACAAGGATTTTGCATGACCACCTCGTTCCCGGAAACGAAAACCGGCCTGCGCTTCGGCCTGGCCGCACTGGCCGCGACGGGCTGCCTGGCCGCGGTACTGGCCGCCGGCCTGCCGGTTCGCGCCCAGGACAATCCCGTGCTTGCCAAGGTCAACGGCGTGGAGATCCGCCAGAGCGACGTCGCCCTTGCCGAAGAGGAACTCGGCGCCAGCCTCGCCCAGATGGATCCGGCGACCAAGAAGGACAACGTGCTGGCCTTCCTGATCGACCTGAAGATCGTCGCCAAGGCCGCCGAGGACAAGAAGGTCGAGAATTCCGAGGACTTCAAGAAGCGCCTGGCGTTCACGCGCAGCCGCCTGCTGATGGACAGCCTGCTGGCCACCGAAGGCAAGGCGGCGACCACCGAAGAGGCCATGAAGAAGGTCTACGAAG
>DAIMKE010001254.1:0-2343 GCA_036721875.1 Bradyrhizobium sp.
TTGCTGATGCTTGCGCTCGGCCTGTTCAGCCTGTTGATGCGGCTACAAGGCAAGCTCTACGATTCCCGCCTTCTGCATATGTTTGCAGTCGCGATGGCGCCTTCCGGCTTCATCGCCGTGCTCGCCGGCTGGATCACCACCGAGACCGGACGCCAGCCATTCACGGTCTATGGAATATTGCGAACGGCCGAGTCCGCCTCGCCGCTGGCGGCGCCCGCGGTCGCCTCCTCGCTGATCGCGTTCATCATCGTCTACTTCGTGGTGTTCAGCGCCGGCGTCATCTACCTGCTGCGCCTGATGGCCGCCCCGCCGCATCCGGGCGAACAGGGACCGCCGAAGGAGGTCCCGACCCGCACCGCCGGCATTACGCCCGCCGCCGGTGCGGCAGCCGAGGGAGCCGCACCATGATGGCCATCGACCTTCCGATCATCTGGGCCTTCATCATAGCGTTCGCGGTGTTCGTCTATGTCGTCATGGACGGGTTCGACCTCGGCCTCGGCATTCTGTTTCCGCTATTCCCGGAGAAAAAGGATCGCGACGTCATCATGAACAGCGTCGCCCCGGTCTGGGACGGCAACGAAACCTGGCTGGTGCTCGGCGGCGGCGGCCTGATGGCCGCTTTTCCGCTGGCCTATGCGATACTGATGCCGGCGCTCTACACGCCGATGATCGTGATGCTGCTCGGGCTGGTGTTTCGCGGCGTCGCCTTCGAATTCCGCTGGCGAACCCAGCGCGAGCGCAACCTGTGGGACATTGCCTTTGCCGGCGGATCGCTGCTCGCGACGATGGCGCAGGGCGTCGCGCTCGGCGCCATCCTGCAAGGGGTGCATGTCGAGGGACGGCAATATGCCGGCGGCTGGTGGGACTGGCTGACGCCGTTCAGCATTCTGACCGGCGTGGCGCTGGTGATCGGCTATGCCCTGCTCGGCGCGACCTGGCTGGTGATGAAGACGGAAGGCGACTTGCGCGACCGTGCCTATCACCTGAGCTGGTTCCTGCTGTTCGCGATGCTCGGCGCCATCGGCGCGGTCAGTCTTGCGACGCCGTTCCTCGCCTTGCAGTACACGCAGCGCTGGTTCACCTGGCCGAACATCGTCCTGACCGCGCCGGTGCCGGTCGCGGTAGCCGCGGTCACGGTGCTGTTGCTGCGCAGCCTCGCCAACAAATACGATTACCAGCCGTTCTTCCTGACGCTGGCGCTGTTCGCGCTGTCCTATGCTGGCCTCGGCATCAGCATGTTTCCCTATGTCGTGCCGCAGAGCGTCACCATCTGGCAGGCGGCCTCGCCTCCGAACAGCCAGCTCTTCATGCTGTTCGGCGTCGCCGTGCTGATACCCCTCATTCTCGGCTATACTGTCTGGTCCTATTGGGTATTCCGCGGCAAGGTCAAACCCGAGAGCGGCTATCATTGACCCAGATCAATCCAGGCCAGCGCCCGCTGGCGCAGCGTCTTTTGTGGTTCGCAGTCCTGTGGCTCGGCGGCGTCGGCACCGTGACGCTGATTTCGTTTCTGCTGCGGCTGTGGATCGCGCCGAAATGAGGGAACGGGATACCCCCGTAGTTTAGCGGGGCGACGAAAATAGAAGACATTTCAGTCACCTGTTTGCCGCATTCGCCCTAAACTTGCCATCAAGCTGGCCCTGAGATTTGATGGTTCCGCTGATTTAGCCAAGCCGCCTATTACTTGGCCGATGTGCCAACAAGGAGAGCTCTGCGATGACGAAGTTTCGGCACCTGATCTGGATGTTGATCGCCGCAAGCGGTCTGATCCTTTCGGCTCCGCAAAGCCAGGCGCAAACGCGCCAGCCCGATGTCGGCGACCAGCCGGGACTGCTCCCGGACGACACCGTCGAGCTCGATCCGCAGTGGAAGAAAACGGCGGTGCTCTATCGTACCAGCGAAGCGCCGGGCACCATCATCGTCGTCACCGCCGAGCGCCATCTGTATCTGATCCAGGGCAACGGCCGCGCATTGCGCTACGGCATCGGCGTCGGCCGTGAAGGATTCACGTGGCAGGGTCTCGTCAACATCACGCGCAAGGCGGAATGGCCGGACTGGACGCCGCCGCCGGAGATGATCCAGCGCCAGCCCTACCTGCCGCGCTTCATGGCCGGCGGCCCCGGCAATCCGATGGGCGCCCGCGCGATGTATCTCGGCACCACCGTCTACCGCATCCACGGCACCAACCGCCCCGACACCATCGGCACCGCCGTCTCTTCTGGTTGCTTCCGCCTGGTCAACGCCGACGTCGCCGATCTCTATGAGCGCGTTCCGGTCGGCACCAAGGTGATCATCCGCCAGAAGCCCGAACTGTAATCCGAAAAGCCTGAACAGCAATTGCGC
>DAIMKE010001255.1:0-2343 GCA_036721875.1 Bradyrhizobium sp.
GTATGTGTCGACGCCCCTCGCACCGCCGAGCCTCGCCCATATCCTCCGATCCGGTATGTGGTTTGGCTACGGCCCACTCGTGACGCGACGGCAACGGACGATGACTTTCAGTGCGGTAGAAGCATCTGTCGTCCTCCTGCTGCCACAACATGCCTTGCGCGGGATATTTTCAGGAGAATCCGAAGAGGGGTATCGGCTTGCAGCACTCACAGAATACGGAATGGACGTGGCTATCCAGACCATTTCCAATCTCCTGATCAGGGATTCGGATCGTAGAATTGCCGCAACGCTGCTCCATGTGACCAGTACCTGCGGCGACATAATTCCGCACACGTCAGACGCGTACTACCTCACCCAAACACAGCTCGGCGAGATGGCAAACGTTTCTCGTCATATCGTCAACAAGACCCTTTCCTGCTTCGAACAAAGAGGTTGGGTGGCGGTTGGATACAACAAGATCTTCGTCTTGGACCCGAAGGCACTCGCAGCTTTCGCTTATGATTGAGGGCGTTTGTCGTGGGCCCTGTTCGTCGCCTATATGATACCTTCAGCGACAGCAAACCTCTATCGGAGAAACGTAATTCCGCGATGATATCTCTGGCTACCGTTTTTTATGTGCCGACGAAGCGAAGATAAATTCACCTCTGATTGTAGCAAGCGCGATAATCTCCTTCCTGACAGCCATTAGCGTCCGGAGCTTCAAACACTCGTTGGCAAGACAGCGGACGGGAGCAAGCCATGCTCGGAACTGGCCGGAATAACATCGCAGGCGTGCTGGCCACGGCCTTGTTGGCGACGATCAGTAACGGACTTTCCGTGAACGTGGCGATACCCCAGGAACGCTCGCTTCAGGATCTGGCCAAAGCGTTGCCGGCACTGCCACAGTCCGTCATCTATCAAGCCAAGGAGATTGTGACACTCGATCCGGCGCGACCGACTGCCCAAGCCGTGGCGGTGGTGGAGCGGAAGATTCATCCGGGCCAGGCGCACCTTTACCTTCGCCCCGGCAGCCAAGCGACGTAGCCGGCCTCGCCGAGGCGTTTCATCACCTCGTCGAGATGCGCACGATCGCGCGTCTCGATCACGACTTCGAGCAAGGTGCCCTTGGCGGGCAGGTCCGAGAACGTGCGCTGGTGCGACACTTCGATGATGTTGGCGCCGGCTTCGGCCAATAGCGCGGAGACGGCGGCCAGTTGTCCCGGCCGGTCGACGATGTCGATGGCAATTTGAGTGAGCCGTCCTTCGCGCGCGAGTTCGCGGGTCAGCACCGAGGCGATCAGCCGCGTGTCGATGTTGCCGCCGGTCAATATGAGACCGACATTGCGTCCCGCAAAACGCTCCGGCGCCGCCAGCACCGCGGCAAGGCCGGCTGCGCCGGCGCCTTCCACCACGGTCTTTTCGATCGCGATCAGCATCGCCACCGCCCGCTCGATCTGGTCCTCCGTGACGAGGACGATGTCGTCGACGAGACGGCGGATGATCTCGGTGGTGACCCGGCCGGGCGATTTGACCGCGATGCCTTCGGCGAGCGTATCGCCGCGCATCGGCAGGTGCTCGCCCTTGATGACGTTGTACATCGAAGGATAGAGCTCGGCCTGCACGCCGACGATGCGCAGGTCCGGCTTGATCGCCCTGGCCGCAACCGCGATGCCGGAGATCAGCCCGCCACCGCCGATCGGCACCACCACCGTGTCGAGCTGCGGCACGGCCTGAAGCATTTCGAGCGCGATGGTGCCTTGGCCCGCGATGATCAGGGGATCGTCGTAGGGATGGATCATGGTGAGATCGTGCGCCTTGCCGTGCGCGCGGGCGAACTCGGCCGCCTCCTCCAGCGTGGCTCCGGAAATGACGATCTCGGCGCCGTGACGCCGGGTGTTCTCGACTTTCACCATCGGCGTCCCCACCGGCATCACGATGGTGGCGGGAATGCCGAGCAGGCTGGCGTGATAGGCCACGCCCTGTGCGTGATTGCCGGCCGACATCGCGATCACACCGCGTCGCCGCTCGTCCGGGGATAGCGCGGTCAGGCGATTGAGCGCGCCGCGTTCCTTGAAGGTCGAGGTGAACTGCAGGTTCTCGAATTTGAGCCAGAGCTTGCAGCCGCAGATCTCGCCGAGCGTCCGGCTCTGGTCGCATTCGGTGACGATGACCGCGCCGCGGATCACCTCCGCTGCGGCCCTGATATCGTCGGGCGTAACGGCAAGAGGGGCCTGCTGATCCGGCGTTGCGTTCTGGGAAGTATTCGACATCGGTTGGCCTCGTTGCGAGGCCATCCTATAGGCTTATTTCGTTCGTTGCGCCCGCTTTGAATTTGCGCCTTGCGCCCTCGCGGCTGGTAAACCC
>DAIMKE010001256.1:0-2340 GCA_036721875.1 Bradyrhizobium sp.
CAAATACTTGATTCACGGCCTCAAGGCCTGCGACCGCTTGACTCAGTAGTGCTAGAGCGGCTCTAGCGGCGCGAAGCCAGCGGCCGCGCTAACCCTTCGTCGGTGACCAGTTGTAGGCCTTGGCGCAGGCGCCGCCCATCAGCATGGCGCGCTCGCTGTCGCTCAGGCGGTCCGTCTTCAGGAACGGCTCGACGCCCTGTTCGTAGTTGAGGACGGCGAATGTACGCGTCCAGTCCGTCCCCCACAGGCAGCGCTCGACACCCCAGGCATCGAATATGCGCCTCAGCGGGTCCCAGATGTCAGGGTAAGGATACGGCTCGCGCGACAGCGTGCAGGCGCCGCTGACCTTGATCACGGCGTTCGGGCGCCTGGCGAGTTCCAGCACTCGGGGAAGAACGGCCCAGGGCTCGGGCGGCGCCGGCGGCACGCGCGGCTGCAGGATGCCCATATGGTCGATGATGAAACGCGTATCGGGATGGCGGTCGACCAGCGCGATGCCCGCATCCAGATTGTCCCAGCAATGGATGTTGACCGGAAAATCATGGCGAACCGCCGCGCGCGTGATCCGGTCGAGCGCGGGGTCGTCAGGCGCGCGTTTCGCATCCTTCGTCAGCCAGATGCGGATGGCGACCGCGCCCGGCGTCTTCTTCCATTCCGCGATGACGTCTTCGACGGCGGGATCGTCGGGGTCGACCGGCTTGATGATGGCGAGCCGGCCGGGATGCGCGCGCTGCACCTCGACGGCGTAGCTGGCGTCGTACCGGTACAATGAGAACGCCGAGATGAAGATCGCGCCATCGACGCCGACCTTGTCCATCGCCGTCACCATCTCGTCGCCGGTGACGTGAGCCGGCCAGTTCGGCACGCTGTGCCAGGGCCGTTTCGGCGTGTTCGCCTCATAGGCGTGGACCTGGGAATCGATGATCATCATCGGAGCAGCCCCCTTGTGTCGCGATCAGCCTGTTCAGGCCACGGCCTCGATCGCCTTGCCGTCGACGCGGGTCTCGTCCTTCAGATTGTCGACGGTGACGTGGGTGTCGTACCAGGTGAGGCGAGGCCGGACCCCAAAGCGCTCGGTCAATTGCGCGATGCGCTCTTCGGTGAACCAGGCTTCCGCCGATTGGCGGCTGTCCCAGAGATAAACGCCGCCGGTGCCGCTCTCGCCGTTCAGATAGTCCTTTCGGATCAATCCTTTCCTCGCGAGGCCGCGATAGGTCGGCGCGGTCGACGTGCCGCCTTTGATGGCTTGCTCCTCGGAGCGCTTCGGCAGATCGAACTGAACGACAACGATGCAGTTGGGCATGGATGCTTCCTCCGGTTCTTATGATTTTGTCGGCAAAGGTATCATGCGGTGAATTCGGGTAGCTGGTCAAAGGCTGAGAGCGCAGCGATGGCCGCTTCCGGCGCAACGCTGACATTCGTGCCCGCTGCAGAAGAACAATCGACCGGAGTTCGCTTCGCTCATCCAGGACATGCATGCGCACAATTGCATATGCCGCAGGCGCTTGCGTTGATCGGTTGAATCAAGGAGCGAAGCGTCGGATGTCGAGGGGCCGATGGTCGGGTGAGCCGTTACGCTACCCAGGCTGCGCTTGCTGTCTGCCGTCAGCAACTTCGCGCAAACCGAGAGAACATTCAGCGTAGCTTTTGCAATCGCAGGAACAATTGCCGCTAAAGTTCTGCATCAGATGCCTGATGGCGGGGCGCATATCAATGCAAGCGCTCCGTCTGCAGTGAACCTTATAGGTGTCGGGTTACTGAAATGGAAACTTCGGAGATTGTTTGCCGCACTGCGGCGCGCTGCTGCTTGCAGCAAAGTCGTGCGTGTGCGCAAACGGATCGCGCGCATGCGCGCGCGATGACATGCGCCGTAATTATACGGGATCAGAACAACGATAGACCGGACGTTGCTTCGTTCATCCGAGCCGCGCTTGCTTCAAAACGAGTTGGCCAATTCGATCTCCGCCTTCAACGCCGCAATGCGGCGCTCGGCTTCCCTGGCCGTCAGATTCTTCTCGAACAGTTTGGGCTGATAGGCCTCGGCGCTGAGTGTGCGCAGCGTTGCCAGTTGGCGGGGTGTCATCGGCGCGTCCAGTTGGTCGGGCAGGCGGGTCATCCGGGAACTCCAAAGATTCTTTGCTTCTGACTGCAGTCTTAAC
The DNA here is from genome assembly GCA_036721875.1 of Bradyrhizobium sp. Classification (GTDB taxonomy): domain Bacteria; phylum Pseudomonadota; class Alphaproteobacteria; order Rhizobiales; family Xanthobacteraceae; genus Bradyrhizobium. Next base: position 2,160 of record DAIMKE010001256.1, read on the forward strand.
TTGAAATTTGTTCTTTATTTGTTCTTATGGAGTTCAACCGCAGCGAGGTGACCCATGGACAACAAATTGAATGAAATCCGCAGGAAAATCAGGTTCTTGCGTGCCGAGATGCTGGGCGCCGAGGATAATGTCCGCAAACGGATCAACCGGGGCGAGGACTGCGCGGAAGGCGCGATGCACG
>DAIMKE010001257.1:0-2334 GCA_036721875.1 Bradyrhizobium sp.
CAATCCAGGAGAACAGCCTTGACTCACAAATCCCCATATGAGGATGGGTAGAGCGGAGCGAAACCCATCAATCGCGTGCGCGGAGACATGATGGGTTTCGCTGCGCTCTACCCATCCTACGAGTGTACCTTCCGAGAGTTCTATGGCGAAAGCCGCCACCCAAACCCCCTCGCCCATTCTTCGCGCCGACAAGACCGCGGCGCTGGCACTGACTCCCGTCTCACCCGAGACGGAGGCGCGGCTGGATCGCTACCTTGACCTCCTGGTGGAATGGCAGGCCAAGACGAATCTCGTCGCCCCCTCCACGCTTCCGAATCTGTGGACCCGCCACGTCGCTGACTCGCTCCAGCTCCTGAGCCTCGCGCCATCGGCGAAGACTTGGGCGGACCTCGGCAGCGGCGGCGGATTTCCGGGCGTGGTGCTTGCATGCGCGCTGGCGGAAATGTCCGACGCCATGGTTCACCTGGTCGAGCGCAATGCCAAGAAAGCGGCTTTCCTGCGCGAGGCGATTCGCGTCACCGGCGCGCATGGGACCGTGCATTTGGCCGACATTGGAGATATTGTGGATAGAATCGGAAGCCGAGTCGATTGCGTCACAGCACGGGCGCTGGCTCCGTTACATCAGCTAGTCGGTTACGCAGAACCCTTTGTGAAGCAGGGCGCAAAAGCTTTATTTCTCAAGGGTCAAGATGTAGAGTCGGAATTGACCGAAGCTACTAAATATTGGAATATTGAACCGCGACTCCATTCCAGCCGCACGGGCGGGCACGGCTGGATCGTCGAACTCGATCGGATCGAGCGGCGCAACCCCTCCGCGATCACATATGGCGATCGGGCATGAGCGAATTAGATCAGATATATCAAGAGGATAGGGAAGAAACTCCACCACCCCATCCGCGCATCCTGTCGCTGGCCAATCAAAAGGGTGGCGTCGGCAAGACGACCACAGCCATCAATCTCGGCACCGCGCTCGCGGCGATTGGCGAGCGCGTCCTGATCGTCGATCTCGATCCACAGGGCAACGCCTCGACCGGTCTCGGCATCGATCGCCGCAACCGCAACTGCTCGACCTACGACGTGCTGATCGGCGAAGCGCCGTTGCGCGAGGCGGTGGTCGCCACCGCGGTGCCGCGGCTGCACATCGCATCGTCGACCATGGACCTGTCGGGCCTCGAACTCGAACTCGGGACGACGCCCGGCCGTGCGTTCCGGCTGCGCGATGCGATCGCGGCGCTGAACAAGAATGCCGTGCCGGATACCGAGTACACCTACGTGCTGATCGATTGCCCGCCGTCGCTGAACCTTCTCACTGTCAATGCGATGGCGGCCTCCGATGCGATCCTGGTGCCGCTGCAATGCGAGTTCTTCGCGCTCGAGGGTCTGTCGCAATTGCTGCAGACGGTGGAGCAGGTGCGCTCGACGCTCAATCCGAACCTGTCGATCCACGGCATCGTGCTGACCATGTTCGACTCGCGCAACAATTTGTCGAACCAGGTCGTCGCCGACGTGCGGCAGTTCATGGGCGGCAAGGTCTACAACACCATGATCCCGCGCAACGTGCGCATCTCCGAGGCACCGTCCTACGGCAAGCCGGTGCTGGTCTATGACCTGAAGTGCGTCGGCAGCGAAGCCTATCTGAAGCTTGCGACGGAGGTGATCCAGCGCGAGCGTGACCTGAGGACGCATTAGTCCACGCGGCGTCATTCCGGACGATCTGCGCGAGCGGATTGATCCGGAATCTCGATGGTGTACGCAGTCCAATCTCGGGATTCCGGGTTCGCGCCTGACGACGCGCCCCGGAATGACGGCAAGGCCAATCGAATTCTGCGTGGAGTGTTTGCGTGAAGTCTAAGGAGTTGGCGATGGCCGACAAAACGGGTTCGCGACTGGGCCGTGGCCTCGCAAGTCTGATCGGTGATGTCGGTGGCGAGACCGCCCAACCCGAACGGCCGCGCAACCAGCGCAAGGTGCCGATCGAATTCCTCAAGCCAAATCCGCGCAACCCGCGGCGGACGTTTTCCGATACCGAACTCGGCGAACTCGCCAGCTCGGTCAGGCAGCATGGCGTGATCCAGCCGATCGTGGTGCGGCCGGTGAAGGGTACTCAGGACCGCTACGAGATCATTGCCGGCGAGCGCCGCTGGCGCGCCGCGCAACTCGCCAGCCTGCATGAGGTGCCGATCGTACCCATCGAAGTCAGCGACTCGGACGCGCTCGAGATCATGATCATCGAGAACGTGCAGCGCGAAGACCTCAACGCGATGGAAGAGGCGCAGGGCTATCACGCGCTCGCGGACGAATTCAAACGCAGCCAGGAGGACATCGCCAAGGAAG
>DAIMKE010001258.1:0-2324 GCA_036721875.1 Bradyrhizobium sp.
GGCGAGCGGACGCTCAGGCGCCTGCTGATCATCGCGGCCAGCGGCGTCGTGCGCTGGGCCAAGCGCAAGGGCACACTGCCCGATTCCTGGCTCGGCCGGATGCTCGCGCGCAAGCCGCCGATGTTGGTGATTGTCGCCTTGGCCAACAAGAACGCGCGCGTCGCCTGGGCGTTGCTGACGAAGGGAGGAACCTATCGAGCTCCGGCCGTCGTCGCTTGAGCGGCCGACGGGTGTGAGGCTGTCGATGGCGTGAGCAGGTCGAAGGACAGGTATGGCGCAACGTCGGTAAGGCGGGATCAGGAGAACCAGGCGCATGGGGAGCGCTTCGAGCGCGTTCCAGTGATGTGGACCTGATCCTCGCACTCCCATACGGGCCCGCGGCACATAACCCGCCGCATCAGAGGCCGGACACATGGCAGCACCCGATCACGCGAAGCGCCTGTCCCGAGATTTTGCTTGCGCCAGAGGGGGCGTCCACACATGGCCGTGCGGAACGCCCGCCCGGCAACGTTCTCCGCGTGGGGCACGGCCGCGCAGGCGGGCCATCTTGGTGGAGAGACCAGTCTCGTCGATGAAGACGAGGCGCTGAGGATCGAGATCGAGCTGTGCCTCGAACCAGTCCCGGCGCCGCTTCAGGACGTCGGGGCGCTCCTGCTCCAGTGCATGGGCGGACTTTTTTTGAACGTCCAGCCATGCGACCGCAGCCAGGAACTGAGCGCGCTGTGCCCGATGACGACCGACCGCTCGGCCGATAGGCGCGCCATCATCTCGTGCAGCGTGATGTCCCGGCGCTCCTCGATCAACCCCACGATGAAGCTTTCATGCTTATCCAGGCGCGAGGCGCGACGCCGGCCCTGTATCCGCGCCGTGGTCTCGCCGAGCCGCGCCCGTGCGATCCAGCGGATCGCCGTCGAGATCCCCACCCCGAACCGGGCTGCCCCCTGCCGAGCCGACGCTCCATCCGTCGAAGCCCGCAAAACCCGTCCGCGAAGATCCTCGCTCAGTGCTCGTGCCATGCCCCACCTCATCCAACGATCAGGTTGAATCAGGCGCAGGACGCCGCGTCACTTCACAATCGATTCAATCACGGCCGGAACCGCTCTAGTGAGGCTCAGGAAGCCGCAACCCGAGACAGAGTCGTCGCCATTCCAGGCTGGCATGGAAGCAAGGGGCAATCCATGCGTGAAGCACATGGCAAAGCGAAATGATGCTGTATTGCAAAAGGCAAACTCCGCCCAATATAGCAGTCGCGGTTGTTGAACGGGCTCTGCTACTCCTCCCGGCAGCGGTCTCGTTTCAGCCGTTCCCCTCCGAGATGTTTGGCGACAACGCCAAATGTTTCAAACTTTCCAGGCCGGTTTCCTTGCGGACGCCGGCCTTTTTTGTTTCTGAAACCGCCGTGTCGAATCGAGCGGGTCAGAGTCTCGAAATGCGACGAGGCGAGATTTGCTCTCGGCCATCGGACAGGCGCCGTTCGGCCACGCTTATGCAGGGAAGTCGCGCCAAGCAAGCACGCTGGGCTCTCACCTCGGCGATGATCGCGGCCACGGTGGCGCTGCGCGATCGTGGTCCATTCAAGATCGGATGGGTTGGCTTCTGCCGCTTGCGCCCGGCAGGCTTCGCGGCTGGCCGGCGGCGTTCCGCAAATGGTGGGACGAGCGAAGCCAACCGAGGAAAGGGGCTGGATGGCGCAGGTGCTGCGGGTCCGGTGCAAGAGAAGGATGGAGAAGGAAGGTATCGATGAGTTGGGGGGAAGGTGCCTCGTGCGGCCGTGCTCGAAAAGGCCGACTTTAAGATCGACCTGGAGGAGAGCACCCGAAAGGCAAAAAAATGCCGCCGCGGCAATGGCGAGATCGTCATGCGCGGGCTCCTTTCGAGGCGATGCCGCTACCAGCTGATGTCCGGTACGACGAGCTTGATGAGTTGGTCCAGGGAATCCTGCCCGCCGAGATAATACGCGTCGGGCGCGATCACGCCAGGCACGCCTTCCCGCTCGACGTCGATCTCGGTGCCCACGGAAACAGCCTTCAGGATCACGGTGACGCGCAACTCACCGGCCAGGTTCGGATTCTCGAGACGCTCAAGATCCGGCGCGGGCGGCCGGCCAACGCGATTTCCAGAAATGGAGAATCAGCACAGACTGCATCAGCGCAACGGACGTTCGCCTAGGTCGGATTGTCTTTTCAGGGTTGGCACCTCATGGCTCCTGCTGTTGCCTTCGCTGCACGCCTCGACACCCCCGAGCCGGAATACCGCGTCCTGCCTCACAATATCGAGGCGGAGCAGGCGCTTCTGGGCGCGATCTTGGTCAACAACGACGCCTT
>DAIMKE010001259.1:0-2319 GCA_036721875.1 Bradyrhizobium sp.
ACCCTGACCTCGCCGGACTCCAAGTACGACAGCCTTTACCTGAGCAATTACGCCACCATCAACATTCGCGACGAGCTCTCGCGCCTGCCCGGCGTCGGCAACGTCACCGTGTTCGGCGCCGGCCAGTATTCGATGCGGGTCTGGCTCGATCCGAACAAGCTTTATGCGCGCAACCTGATGCCGCAGGACGTCATTTCCGCGATCCAGCAGCAGAGCCAGCAGGTCACCGCGGGCCAGGTCGGGGCGCCGCCGACGCCGGCCGGGCAGGCGTTCCAGTATACGCTCAACGTCAGCGGACGGCTCGCCGAGCCCAGCGAGTTCGAGAACGTGATCGTCAAGACCGGCACCAGCGGCGATGTCACGCGCGTGCGCGATGTCGGCTGGGTCGAACTCGGCGCCCAGACCTACAGCCAGGTGTTCTCGCTCAACAACAAGCCGTCCACCGGCATCGGCGTGTTCCAGTCGCCCGGCGCCAACGCGCTCGAGGTCCAGCAGGCCGTCGAGAAGAAGATGCAGGTGCTGGCGAAGTCGTTTCCGCAGGACGTGGTTTTCGACACGCCGTTCGACACCACGAAATTCGTCTCGGAATCGATCAATGAGGTCTACAAGACGCTGATCGAGGCGGGCCTGCTCGTTCTCGTCGTGATCCTGATCTTCCTGCAGGACTGGCGCGCGATGCTGGTGCCTGCGACCACGGTGCCGGTGACGATCATCGGTGCCTTTGCGGCGATGGCGGCACTGGGCTTCACCGTCAACATCTCGACGCTGTTTGCGATCGTGCTCGCGATCGGCATCGTGGTCGACGACGCCATCGTCGTGGTCGAAGGCGCCGCGCACAATATCGAGAAGGGCATGTCCGGGCACGACGCGGCGATCAGCGCGATGGACGCGCTGTTCGCGCCGATCGTCGGCATCACGCTGGTGCTGATCTCGGTGTTCCTGCCCTCGGCCTTCCTGCCGGGATTGACCGGGCAGATGTATGCGCAGTTCGCGCTGGTGATTGCCGCGACCGCACTGCTCAGCGCCGTCAACGCGGCGACGCTCAAGCCGACGCAATGCGCGCTATGGCTGCGCCGGCCGGTGCCGCCGGAGCAGCGCAACTTCTTCTATCGCGGCTTCAATGCGGTCTATAACCGCGTCGAGGTCTGGTACAGCCGGCTGATCAGCCGGCTGGTCGCGCACAGCAACATATCCGTCGTCTGCGCGCTGATCCTGATCGCCATCGCCGGCTATGGCCTGTCGCGGGTGCCGACCGGCTTCATTCCGATCGAGGACCAGGGCTATCTGCTGGTCGCCGCGCAACTGCCTGACGGCGCGGCGCTCGATCGTACCCAGCGCGTGCTGACCCGGATCAGCGAGATCACCGGCAAGGCGCCGGGCGTCGACCAGGTGATCACAATCGCCGGCATCTCCGCGCTCGACAATTCTTCCAGCCTTGCGAACGCGGGCGTCGCCTATCTGATCCTGAAAGAGTGGAGCGCGCGCGGCAAGGGCGAGGATCTGCGGTCGCTGTTCGTCGGATTGAACGAGAAGCTCTCCGTGATTGAGGAGGCGCGGATCCTGGTTGTCCCGCCGCCGCCGATCCAGGGCATCGGCAATGCCGCGGGCTTTTCGATGCAGGTCCAGCTCCGCGACGGCAATACCGATTTCGGCAAGCTGCAGGCGATCACCAGCGCGATCGTCGCCAATGCGTCGTCCCAGAGCGCGCTGCAGCGGGTGAGTTCGCCGTTCCGCTCGATGGTGCCGCAGTTCGACATCGAGGTGGACCGGATCAAGACCGAGACGCTGCATGTCACGACCGACCAGATCTTCTCGACGCTGTCGTCCTACATGGGCTCGACCTTCGTCAACCAGTTCAACAAGTTCGGCCGCACCTTCCAGGTCTATGCGCAGGCGGACGCGCAATTCCGCCTGACGCCGCGTGACATCCAGAACATGATGGTGCGCAACAGCAATGGCGACATGATTCCGCTCGGCACGGTGGCGAAGATCACGACGGCGGTCGGTCCGTCGCTGATCAGCCTGTACAATCTCTATCCCGCTGCAACCGTCATCGGCCTGCCAGCCACCGGCTACAGTTCCGGCCAGTCGATGAAGCTGATGGAGGAGATCGCCGAGAAGACGCTGCCGCCGGGCACCGGCTTCGAATGGACGGCGATGTCGTACCAGGAGAAGGTCGTCGGCGGCCAGATCTACTGGGCTTTCGGCCTGGCGCTGCTGCTGGTCTATCTCGCGCTGGCGGGGCAATATGAAAGCTGGTACGCGCCGATCTCGGTCATTCTCGCGGTGCCGCTGTCCCTGCTGGGGCCGATGATCGTG
>DAIMKE010001260.1:0-2319 GCA_036721875.1 Bradyrhizobium sp.
GCATTGCCTTCTGGATCAACCCACCCGGTCGAACCGATGGCATCAGAGTCATTGTCAGGCTGCAGGCGCTAGCCAGTTTGTCGGGGAAGAGAGACTACGCCGACATCGAAGACGCGCGGGAAGCGTTTGCAGAAGTTCATGATTTGATCGAGAGCGCAGCTCGCATAAAGTATGAGAGAATTAAAGACAGGATAGGCTTGTTCGAAGGCACCCCCACCTTTTTGTTAATGACGGGCGACCGGATCCGATGACCAGGAGATGGAAAAGTGAGCTGCGAGGGCGCGCAAAAGCGCATCTGGAGTCCAAATGGGTGCGTACGCATTTGTGGACGCCTCGAAGCAGCGTTTGGCCGACACTAACCTGATCGAAGCTGGCAACATTTCGCTTAACTAAGTAGGCATCGGCGTGAAATAGACGTGAATGCGTAATCGAGAATTTATGCGAATTCTTTCCGTTTCTTGAGCCCTGCGAAATTGGTCGCGTTCCGATACCTCCTGACCAAGTCCCCTCAATTTAGTCTAGCATGCCGGTCGACCGGTTTTGCTGCTTGCGCCGACCGCGTCGGTCTAAGGCGAAGACCGGAATGCCGCGACCCGAGATTTCCGGTACCCGTCGTCGCGGCGGTCGCACGTCCCTGCATGATCAGCCGGGTCGAATACGCGCGTACCTGCTAGGCCGATGATTAGGGTTTGCTTGAAGGCCCGCTCGGCGCCGGCGGATATCAAAGTAACAGGAGGTGTTCCGGTGATCAGCAGCGGTCGAACGCTTGGGCTGCCGTGCCAAAGCTCGAGGCCCACGTGTCCTCCGAGAGTCCAACCAACAACGTGATATTCAGAGAATCCGAGTTGCGTTATCGACATGCGCAGCACGCGCGCGTAGCCGGAAAGCTGTAAGTAGCTATGGGCCTTCGGGCATCAACGAGCGCCCATGTTCCGGTAAGTCAGGGGCAACTGCGCAAGAGTACCGGTGGCGCATCGGAGGCAAAACAGTCTACACTTCCTCTTCAACTTATCTTCGATCATCATGCTCATTCATGCTATTTAGTCACCTGGAAGCGAATAAGCTAATGACGAGACGCAATACCGCGATAAGAAAGACCGCCTTCGGGCCGGTTCAGATTGATGAGCAACAGCATACGCACTATAGCTATCGTTGATGACGATTCGAGCATACTGCAGAGTCTCGATCGCCTTTTGTCAGCACACGGTTTCCGCGTTCAGACATTTTCCTCGGCGGAATCATTTCTCGAAGAAATCGCTAAATCCGACGCGGATTGCCTAGTTTCAGACATCAATCTCGGAGGAATGTCAGGTATTGATCTTAAGCGGCGACTAACCTCATTTGGCATCGGTTTGCCCGTCATTTTCATGACAGCGGTTGATAGTGACGCTATCCGCCAGGAGGCATCTAATGTGGGCTGTATCGCTTACCTGAGCAAACCTTTTCTGGCAAAATTGCTGATTGATGCTATCGATAAAGTCCCATGACCAGTTCCGTTGCGCTAGTACCCCCTTTTCTTAGAGGGTGAGTCGTGATTCAAGATCGGGATGGTACCCGAAGCAAGAGAAGTCCACCTTTCGCGGAAAGACCGCAAGGTGCTTGAGGCGTGTTGTCGCTCACCGATGACGTTGCAGCGCGATCTGAAGCGGGCGCGGATCGTTCTATTGGCGGCGGCCGGACGTAGCACTCGCTCGATCGCCAAGGAAGTTGGCGTCCAGCCGCGGATCGCAGCCGTTGGCGGCATCGCTATGCCGACCATGGCCTTGAAGGACTGCAAGACAAGCCGCGTCCCGGCAAGCAGCCGATTTATACGAAGGCGACCGACAAGCGGATTCTGAAGCTGCTGGATAAGCCGCCCCCGCAAGGGTTTGCACGCTGGACCGGGCCGCTGCTGGCCGAGGCGCTGGCGATCTCGACGTCCAATATGTCTGGCGGTTACCGAGCCGGCGGCTTAGGGGGTGTCGCCAGCGCAGGTGGCTCGGCGATCGTCAGCCCGCTGCGCCGCATGGCAGCCGGACTGGCTAGTGGTTCGCCAACGACAGACGCGCCTCCGGCCTGGGCGCGCCGGATCAAACGTGCGCAGACCGTGAACCAGGGCGTGTCCGCCGCCACCCACGCGGTCCGCAGCGGTGACGGCTCTGGCGGCGGATCCTCCGTCGACCTGTCCGAGGGAGGGCAGTGATGTTCAAACGTCCATCAGTTCATTACGGCCGCACGCCAGAGCCGGTGACGCCTTACCAGAGGGCGGCCCAGGTCTGGGATGAGCGCATCGGGTCAGCGCGCGTTCAGGCCAGAAACTGGCGGTTGATGGCATTCGCA
>DAIMKE010001261.1:0-2310 GCA_036721875.1 Bradyrhizobium sp.
TAAAGCAGGATGGCGTTGCTGTCGAAAACTGTGATGCCGTCGTCGTCGATCGCCGGCACCTTGGCGTTCGGATTGACCGCGAGATATTCCGGCTTGAACTGGTCGCCCTTGCGGGTGTCGACGGCGACCGGCTCATAGGCGATGCCGGCCTCCTCGAGGAAAAGCGCGACCTTGGTCGGGTTCGGCGATCCGTTGAAGTAGAACTTGAGCATTCCGAATTCTCCCTGGCTCTCGTTGCCGACCAAAGGTCGGGGCGCGGCGGCACTGCCGCGGGCAGGGATGTCCATGCTCAAATTTTGACGGGAAGCGCAAGCGACGAGTTTGTGAAAGCAGAGCGTCGCGGCAACTGGAGCGGGCGATGCCCTTTGCGAGTAGCGGCGTTCGTGGCCGCCGCGGAGACGCGATCAGCCGTAGCAGAAGATGCCGTAAAGCCCCGCGGCGGCAAGTCCCGCGCCCGCGACGATCATGGTGACGGCAAAGCGGATTTCCGACCGCAGGTTGGTCCGTTGGATCGCGCGTTCGGTCCCGCGCGTATAGCCGTGGACGATGATCTGCTCGCTGTAGGCGCTATTTGATTCCAGCACGTCGGTCAGGCCGACCGAGGCGATGAGAATGCCCAGGATGACCAGTCCGGCGGGACCCATCAGGCTCAACAGCAGCATCGGGAATGCGCCGAGCAGGAAGATCGGCAGCAGCGGCAACACGATGAACGACTCGGAGTTTCGCGAGCGCATTGGAAAAATCTCGGACGGACAATGATTATGCAGAGCATACTCGAAAACGACGGCAAAACCGCGCACGATCGTGGCACGGCTGCCATGCCTGTCGATTTTCCGAGCGTGCGCAAGCCGTGGGTAACGCCGCATTTCGTGCCATCTCCGCCAATGGCGACTATGCATGATGCCGTGCGTTACCGGGCCGTTCTTCTCGACGCGCCAGCCTGGTAGGATGGGTAGAGCGAAAAGCGAAACCCATCAATTTGAAGTGCTGACAGACGATGGGTTTCGCTGCCGCTCTACCCATCCTACCGATCAATCCATGCCGCGCGCGCGCCAATCGAGGGCGAGATCAGCCCGCCGCCATTTCGGAGCGGATTTCGGCCCGCAGTTCGTCGATCAGCCGCAGGCCGTTCTTGGTCTCGACGTGCCAGAAGGTCCACCCGTTGCAGGCGGGCGCGCCCTGCGCCACCGCGCCGATACGGTGGATCGAGCCGACCTTGTCGCCGAGCATGATGGCGCCGTCGGCACGAACGAGCGCGCCATGGCGCTTCTTGGAATCGACGAGCTTGGTGCCGGGTGGAATCATGCCGCGCTCGATCAGTTCGGAGAACGCCACGCGGGGCGCTTCGCGCGCCGTCATGAACGGCGCCAGCGTCGCTTCGGGCAGCGGTTCGACGGCCGCAATGCGCGCTTCGGCCGCTTTCGCATAGGTCTGGTCGCGCTCGAAGCCGATGTAGCGGCGGCCGAGGCGTTTTGCCACGGCGCCGGTGGTGCCGGTGCCGTTGAAGGGATCGATCACGAGATCGCCCGGCTTTGACGACGACAGCAGCACGCGCGCCAGCAGGCCTTCGGGCTTCTGGGTCGGGTGCACCTTCTTGCCATCGGCGCCCTTGAGACGCTCATCGCCGGTGCAAAGCGGAATCAGCCAGTCGGAACGCGCCTGCACGTCCTCGTTGGCGGCCTTCAGCGCCTCATAGTTGAACGTATAGCCCTTGGCCTTTTCGTCGCGCGCGGCCCAGATCATGGTCTCGTGCGCATTGGTGAAGCGGCGGCCACGGAAATTCGGCATCGGATTGGATTTGCGCCAGACGATGTCGTTGAGGATCCAGAAGCCGAGGTCCTGCATGATCGAGCCGACGCGAAAGATGTTGTGATAGGATCCGATCACCCACAGTGTCGCCGACGGCTTCATGATCCGGCGGCAGGCGAGCAGCCATGCGCGGGTGAAGTCGTCGTAGGCGGCGAAGGATGAAAACTTGTCCCAGTCGTTGTTGACGGCATCGACATGGGATTCATCGGGGCGCTTGAGATCGCCCTTGAGCTGCAGGTTATAAGGCGGATCTGCGAACACCAGATCGACCGAAGCGGCCGGAAGCTTCGACATCTCGGCGACGCAATCGCCGACGACGATACGAGCGCTGGATTCGTACTCGAATTTAGTGCGGGGCGCCCTTGCAGACGCCCCGCGACGCGACACAACCATGACTCAACTACTCTGACTCAGGCGACGCTGCCGGCGACGCGGGACTAAACAACCGACTGGCGGTACATTGACCCGGCAAAGTAAAAATCGACTTAATCGGTATTGTTG
>DAIMKE010001262.1:0-2308 GCA_036721875.1 Bradyrhizobium sp.
CCTTCCAGCTGTTCGACATCCCGCTTCTGCTCGCCTACTCGCTCAGCTTCGCGGCGGTCGTGCTCGTCATCGAAACCTTGCTGGTACAGCCATTTGAGACGCGGCTATCGCGGTGGCGGCCCCGTGCGGCTTGAAGTCGATATCACGAGCAAGGCGTACAGGAACGCCGCCGGCGAGCGCCACGCCGTGATATCACGTCTCAAGTTTACGCTCGGCACCGGCGAGGTCGGCGTGCTGGTCGGCCCGTCCGGATGCGGCAAGAGCACCATGCTCAGGATTTTCGCAGGCCTCGATCACGACTATCAGGGGCACGTTTCGCGTCCGCCCGGCGTGCGGATCGGTATGGTGTTCCAGGAGCCCCGGCTGCTGCCCTGGCGTTCGGTGGAGGAAAACGTTCGGCTGGTCGCACCGCAGGTCGACGAAGCCAGGCTTGCCGCGCTGTTTGCCATTCTGGAGTTGGGCGAACACCGCAACCATTTCCCCGGCGAATTGTCGCTTGGCCTCGCCCGGCGCGTCGCGCTCGCCCGCGCGTTCGCGATCGAACCCGATTTCCTCATCCTTGACGAACCGCTGGCTTCGCTCGACGAGGCCCTCGCCGCTCGCCTGCGCGAACAGATCGCGATGCTGGTGGATAGGCGCTCGGTCATGACCCTCTTGGTTACCCACGACGTCGACGACGCGGCGCGTCTCGGTGACCGCGTCTTCCTGCTGTCGCCACGACCGACGCACATTGTTGTCGAACTGCCGATCGCGACACCGCGCAGTGCGCGACGCGAAGCCGAGATCTCTGCGATCAAGGCGGACATCGCACGACGGATCAATGGCGACTTGACCGGGTGCGATGGCTCATAGTCACTGGTTGAGGCGTTTGCTAGGATACGCCATCGACGGAGTTGACGATGAAGCGCTCGTTCCGAGCCGCGGCACTCGGCCTTGGTCTGATGACCATGACGGCAATGGCGCAGGACATGATGCGTCACGTCGACCTGTCGTCGCCCGATATGGTCTCCGCCGAAATGACCCGTGGCGAGGTCGAGGCCGTGCTTGCTGCCGCGACCATCACAGTGCCCGCCGATTTCACCGGCAAGCGGCTATCGGGCCTGGATCTTTCCGGGCTCAACCTGTCCGGCGCGATTTTTCGCGCGGCGCGGCTTAACAAAACGAAGCTCGCCGGCGCACAGCTCGATCGCGCAATCCTCGACCAGGCGTGGCTGCTCGAGGCGGACCTCTCGGGCGCCAGCCTGAAGGGCGCCAACCTGTTCGCCTCGCAGATGGCACGCGCCCGTCTCGATGGCGCGGACCTCACCAGGGCACGCATCGCCGCCGATCTGACCGGCGCGAGCCTCGTCGGCGCATCGATCGCGGGTGCGAATCTCGGCGCCGACATGCGTAACCAGTCGATGGGCCTGATGCGTGCGGTGCTGAAGTCAGCCAATCTGGAACGGCTGGATGCGCGCGGTGCCGATCTGTCGCGCGTCGATCTCGAATTCGCTGTTCTGAAAGGTGCCGACCTGACGGGTGCCTCGCTCAAGGGCGCCCAGCTCGGCGGAGCCGACCTGAGCGGTGTAACGATGATCGACGCGGATTTCGACGGCGCCGATCTGGATTCAGCGAAGTTGATCGCGCCAGTCGGGCTCGACCGGGCCAGAAATTTCGACAAGGTAAAAAACCGGGAACGTCTGATAAAGTGATTATGGCGGACAACGTCCTGAAGGACTGCAGCAAGTAATCCTTGCAACCTCGTCCTTATGCCCTGTCGTTGGGGCGTGGATATTCGCAACGCCACCTGACCGCATTCCATTTCGGATGCTCGCCCGCCCATTTGGCGATGTAGGGCTGGGCAGCCATGACGCATTGCCGCGGCGAGACGTCCGACGAGAACACCAGATGGCGTTCCTCGCAGTTGGCCGGCGACAGCACGGCGCATACGGTTATGACCAGATCGATCGCATTCATGCCTCAAATCCCTGAGCTCGTTCGTTGAATGGATACCACGAACAGCCGCGCAAAAAAGCCCTGAAAACCCGGTTCCCGGATCACCTCGTGGCGGTCCCTCGCTTCAAAAATTGACGCCGAATATCAGTCGCGCGTGGTGACGTTCGAAGTTGACGAGATCGAGCGCCGCGCTCGACCCGGCCGGGCGTCCCCAGGCAGCCGATTGAATTCCGGAAGCGTCCCAACTCGTGTACCGGACGCGGCGCGGCACGCAGTGACGCGACGCAGAGCCGGGACCCAGGCGATCCGTCGGAGCTGGTGGGTCCCTGTGTCTGGAAAATCTGGCATTCTGGAGGGGGGCGGGAAGCCGTTG
>DAIMKE010001263.1:0-2295 GCA_036721875.1 Bradyrhizobium sp.
AAGCCGCACCTTGATCTCGACGCCAAAATCGCGATGCGGCGCCACCGTTTCCTCGATCAGCGTCGACAGCGGCATTCGGTCGAACGGTGCGCCCGAGGCGGAGAGCTGGGTGATCTTGGCCAGGATGTCGCGGCAGCGCTGTGCCTGTTCGCGCAGCGTCTTGAGGTCCGCGGCGAGCTGTTCGTTACCGTCGACCGTCTTCTCCAGTTCACGCGATATCAGGAAGATCGTCGACAATGGCGTACCGAGCTCATGCGCGGCGGCGGCAGCCAGGCCGTCGATCTGGGTCAGGTGCTGCTCGCGCGTCAGAACCAGTTCGGTCGCCGCCAGCGCGTCGGAAAGCTTGCGCGCCTCCTCGGTGGCCTGGAACGCATAGAGGCTGGTGACGCCGATCGCGAGTACGATCGAAAGCCAGACGCCGAGCAGGTAGACCGGCGGGAGCACCAGCGGGTCGTCGCTGTCCCACGGCAGCGGCAGATGGAAGAACACCAGTGCCGAGGCGCAGGCGACGGCGAGCAGGCCGATCGCGACCGTCATCCGGATCGGCAGTACCGTCGCAGAAATCAAAACCGGGCCGAGAAACAGGAACGAGAACGGGTTCTGCAGTCCGCCCGTGAGGAACAGCAGCGCTGCCAGTTCGACGATGTTGAGCGCGAGCAGCCCCGCCGCATAGACCGGCTCCAGCCGCTGCATCGGGTTGAAGGTGATCTGCAGCGCGAGATTGAGCAGCGCGGATATGCCGACGATGGCGACGCAGGGAATGACGGCAACGTCGAATTCCAGCCCCCGCGCGACGACGAAGATCGCCGTGAGCTGGCCCAGCGCCGCCAGCCAGCGCAGCCGCAGGATCGTGTCGAGACGGACATAGCGACTGGGATGGCGGAAATCGGAGGCTGCAACGTCGGTCATATCTGCAGTTTAGCCGTGCGGCGGCGCGATCACAAATTGGTGGAGATTTTCCGCGTCATGCCCGGCCATGACGAGGTTCTTGCGCTGACCGCCGCAATGGCTCAATGAACGGCCCAAATGGACGACAGCGAGGCAACGCCGACCCCGTCTCCCGCGGCCGATCAGGCCGCGATCGACGTCGCGCATCTGATCAAGGTCTACAAGACCACCCGCGCCGTCGACGACGTGTCGTTCCGGATCAGGCGCGGCAGCATTACCGGCCTGCTCGGCGGCAACGGCGCCGGCAAGACCACGACGATCGCCATGATCATGGGGCTGGTGCTGCCGACCTCCGGCCGCGTCCAGGTTCTTGGCCATCCGATGCCGGAGGAAAGCGCCGATGTGCTCGGCCGGATGAATTTCGAAAGCCCCTATGTCGACATGCCGATGCGGCTCACGGTGCGGCAGAACCTCACCATCTTCGGTAAGCTCTACGCGGTGGAGAATTTGCGCGAGCGCATCGAGCAGCTTGCCGCCGATCTCGACCTCCAGGACTTCCTCGACCGCGCCAACGGCAAACTCTCGGCCGGCCAGAAGACCCGCGTCGCGCTGGCAAAGGCGCTGATCAACCAGCCGGAGCTTTTGCTGCTCGACGAACCGACGGCGTCCCTCGACCCCGATACGGCCGACTGGGTGCGGCAGCATCTGGCTGACTACCGCAAGGCCCATGATGCCACCATCCTCTTGGCGTCGCACAACATGCTGGAGGTGGAGCGGCTGTGCGACCGCGTCATCATCATGAAGCGCGGCCGCATCGAGGACGACGACAGTCCCGACCAGATCCTGGTGCGCTATAACCGGACGACGCTGGAAGAAGTGTTCCTCGATGTCGCCCGCGGGCGGGCGCGGGAGACGGCGCCATGAACAGCTTGGCTTTCAGGGCCGCGACGCATCAGGGGCTCTCCATGCACCGGGTCAACGCGATGGTGCTGCGCTACTGGTATCTCCTGATGTCGTCCTGGCCGCGGCTGCTGGAGCTGATCTACTGGCCGGCGCTGCAGGTCATCACCTGGGGCTTCCTGCAGAGTTATATCGCGCAGAACGACAGTTTCTTTGCGCGCGCCGGCGGCACGCTGATCGGCGCCGTGATCCTGTGGGACATCCTGTTCCGCGGCCAGCTCGGCTTTTCGATCTCGTTTCTCGAGGAAATGTGGGCGCGCAATCTCGGCAACCTGATGATGAGCCCGCTGAAGCCGATCGAGTTCTTGATCTCGCTGATGATCATGAGCCTGATCCGGCTGGCGATCGGTGTGATCCCGATGACGCTGCTGGCGCTGTTCTTCTTCGACTTCAACTTCTTCGCCATCGGGCTGCCGGTGATCGCCTTCTTCTGCAACCTGATCTTCA
>DAIMKE010001264.1:0-2283 GCA_036721875.1 Bradyrhizobium sp.
GCCGTAGAGCGTATCGAGCGCCTTAGGCCAGCTGGCCGCGAGACGCCACTTTATTTCAGGGTTCGTTTGCGCGATCGCAGGAGCTGCAATCGCCGTCGTGGCAAGACCGACGCCACCGACTTTGAGAAAATCACGACGCTTCATATTTCCTTCCCCTCTGTTTTTGCCGATACCCGACCAAGGGACAACGATCTTGCGTCGTCTTGTTTATTTCCGATGGTCGGTGCTGGACTGTTTGAAATATGGCCCTGAAACCAAGGCTCTTGGTTTTTCGATAAGCAAATCCCGGCTCAATGGACCTGAGGGCAGGATGACGAATTGGTGATGGATAATCAAGGGCCGTGGTTCCACCGCAGTTGCGAATAACTGCCCGAATAGTGAGCGGGCGGACCCGTTAGATACGACGAAAGCCTAAGATCGCGCGCTGACCAGACCCCCGCGGTCTGCTAGTCAGAGAGCAAATCGGCGCCGGAGTTGTCCAATGACCAAGAAAAAAGTGGTAGTGACGGGTGCGACAGGCTTGGTTGGGAATGCCGCATTGCGGCACTTCGGACGGGCAGATTCTTGCGAAATTATAGCGGTATCCCGGCGCAAGCCGCGCAACCTCCATGGCGCCCGCCACGTTCAGGTCGATCTGACCGATCCGGTGCAATGCACGCTTGCCGCGGCATCGTTGCAGGACACAACCCATCTTGTCTACGCCGCGCTCTATGAAGCGCCGAATCTCGTCGACGGCTGGCGCGATCCAGACCAGATCCGCACCAACGACCTGATGCTGCGCAACCTGATGACGGCACTCGAACCGGTTGCACCGGCGCTCCGCCATGTGGCGCTGCTGCAGGGTACCAAGGCCTACGGCGTGCACGTCCGGCCGCTCACGGTGCCGGCGCGCGAGGGCCGTTCGGAAATGTACGAGCAGCCGAATTTTTACTGGGCGCAGGAGAATTTTCTGCGCGAATTGCAGCGAGGCAAGGCGTGGCACTGGAGCATTCTGCGCCCGGTTCTGATCGTCGGCGAAGCCATGGGCGGGGCCATGGATCTGATTCCGCCACTCGGTGTCTACGCGGCGATGCTGCGCGAGCAGGGCCGCGCGCTGGATTATCCCGGCGGCGCGGCACGGGTATCGCAGGCGGTCGACGTCGATCTGCTCGCCCGCGCCATCGCCTGGTCGGGCGAAACGGCTGCGGCGCGCAACGAAGCCTTCAACGTCACCAACGGGGATGTATTTACCTGGGAGAACGTCTGGCCGGCGATTGCGGATGCGCTTGAAATGAAGCCGGGCAAGCCACAGCCGCTCTCGATGGCGCAGGAATATCCGGAATGGATCGCGCCGTGGGACGAACTCCGCCGCAGGCACGGTCTCGTTTCACCCGGATTGGAAGAGTTCGTCGGGCTCTCGTTTCAATATGCCGATTACAGCATGCGCTATGGCCAGACGCAGGTGGGACCGCCGTCGATCGTCTCGACCGTGAAGATCAACCAGGCCGGTTTCACCGAGATGATGGATACCGAGGCGATGTTCCGCAAATGGTTCGCCCATGCGCGGGCGAGCCGCCTGTTGCCTTAACCGTTATCGCGCGGACGCGAACGCCGCTTCCATCGCCTTGCGCGTCTTGATGGTGTCGCTGTTGGCATCGATCTCGACGTCGTTCCAGCGAACCACCGCACCGTGGGCTATGTCGTTCTTCAACTTGACGCGATGCGCCAGCCCGATCGGCAGCGCCCCGACGGCAAGGCTCTTCGAAGCCGGCATCAGCTTGCCCCACACAGTATAGCCGCCTTCGCCGTCGAGCATTTCGCCCGCGCGCAGGTTTCGCTTGGCCACTGCCGCGACATCGCCGCGGAAGCCGTGCGGCTGGCCGGTCGGCTCGCCCCGCAGCGCCGCCGACAGGATCGAGATGTTCAGTTCGAGCCCGATGAGATGATAGGGCTTGTACATCGCGGCATACCGTCCCGAGGTGTCGGTCTTCAGCCCGTACTGCTTGAAGCAGTCGGCGGCGTAGTCGTTCGGCGCTTCCAGCACCACGTAGACGCCCCAGCGCAGATCGCGAAACACCGGTCGTCCGTCGCGCTCCAGCGATGACACCACTTCCGCAAGTCCTGCCTTTTCCAGCACGCCGCCCTTGTCGCGCGGACGCATCACGTGCGGCAAATCGTCGACGCCGCAGGGCGGAAACAGCAACCCGTCCGACGGCACGTCGAGCCCGCAGGCGTTGGCAATCGCCGCCATTTCGATTGCGGACTTGGTGCCGTCGAGGAACGAGTTGAACATCTGCGGGTTCA
>DAIMKE010001265.1:0-2283 GCA_036721875.1 Bradyrhizobium sp.
CCACAGCACCAGTCCCTCGAAGATCGGGTAGCCGAGGAAGCGCATGCCCTCGAAGCCATTGTTGGGCAGCCCGGTCGCCGTCGGTATGTCGGACGCCGTCATGGCGATGCGCAGCGTAGTTTCGGCCGTCGCCGAATGCGACGACAGGAGCGCGGTCAACAGCGCAGCCGCGCAGGAAGCCTTGCGAATGGGCATCGTTTATCTCCGTCCGACGATCGAAAATCCGCGTGTGGGATCAGGAGAAATACGAGCAAGTTTCAGGCCAGCCGCTTTTCCGCAGTTGAACAAAGATTCCGCAATTGGCCCGACCGATTGCAATTGCAACTTCCGGATGGTGGCCAGTGACATCTTCGAGCGAACAGCAACCAACCGTGATCGGAGCTTTGGAACGCAAAGCGCGCAAGCCTCGTTGGCTATGGACGCATCAGGAAAGGATCAATCATGAAACTCGCAACATTGGCCTTGGCGGCCACGCTGATACTCCCGGGCGGTTTCGCCCTCGCGCAATCCGGCGGCACCTCCAGTGGCAGCGGATCGGCTACGGGCGGCGCGGCGACCGGATCTTCTCCCAGCGGAACGACAACAGGTAGTTCGACGACTGCGCCGAGCAGCGGCATGTCAAACGATGCGGGCAGCGCCGCGGCCGGACGGGCCAGCGGGCTGAACCCGTCTGGCAACACCCATATCAACCCCTCGCCCAGCGGCTCGACCCTGACGCCGGCGCCTACCGGCAGATAACAAAAAGCCCCGCATCGCGGGGCTTTTTTTATGGGCCAGTCGCTCGGACCGCCAGCTTTGCCACAAACAACTTCACGCCGCTTTTTGCAGGTGCGCGGCGAGACCCGCGAACAGGCCGCGGCCATCCGTGCAGCCCATGATGTCTTCGACGTGGTTTTCCGGGTGCGGCATCATGCCGAGCACGTTGCCGCGGTCGTTGACGATGCCGGCGATCGACTGCGCCGCGCCGTTGATATTGGAAGCTTCGTCGACGACGCCCTCGGCCGAGCAATAGCGGTAGAGCACCCGGCCCTCGCCTTCGAGCCGCTTCACCGTCTCCTCATCGGCCTCGTAATTGCCCTCGCCATGCGCGACCGGCACGCGAATGACCTGGCCGGCATTGTAGCCGCGCGTGAACGGCGTATCCGAGCGTTCGACCCGCAGATGCACGTCCTTGCAGATGAATTTCAGCCGCGCGTTGCGCATCAGCACGCCCGGCAGCAGCCCCGCCTCGCACAGGATCTGGAAACCGTTGCAGACGCCGAGCACGAGGCCGCCATCCGCCGCGTATTTCCGCACCGCATCCATGACCGGGGCGCGCGCGGCGATCGCACCGCAGCGCAGATAGTCGCCATAGGAAAAGCCGCCGGGCACCACGACCAGATCGGTGCCATCAGGCAGCGAAGTCTCGGCGTGCCAGACCATCGCCGCTTCCTGGCCGGAGACCAGTTTCAGCGCCCGCGCCATGTCGCGCTCGCGGTTGATTCCCGGAAAGACGAGAACGGCGGATTTCATTTCGAACAAACCTCCTGCATCAAGAGATGTCTATCGATCGATAGTTCTTGATTGAGGGCCTTCATATCGAACAGGAGTTCGTCAAATGAGCCATCGAGTTCAGTAACATCGCGCAAGATTTCAAGCAGCAGATCATAGATCTGTTGATTGGATATCTCAGACATAGCCTAGCTCAGAACCTCAACCCGATAATTCTCGATCACGGTATTCGCCAGCAGCTTGTCGGCGGCTTCCTTCAACGCCGCCTCGGCCTTGGCCCTGTCGGCGCCTGCCAGCTCGATGTCGAACACCTTGCCCTGGCGGACGCTGGCGACGCCATCGACGCCGAGCGATTTCAGCGCGCCTTCGATGGCCTTGCCCTGCGGATCGAGAATGCCCGACTTCAACGTCACGGTAACGCGTGCCTTCACGATTCTTGTCCCTTGCCTCAGCTCTTCACCAGCACCGGGCCGGTGCCGGCCGGCCGCTCGTTCTCCATCAGGATGCCCAGGCGCTTCGCCACTTCGGTGTAGGCCTCCAGCAGGCCACCCAGATCGCGGCGGAAGCGGTCCTTGTCGAGCTTCTCGTTCGACTTGATGTCCCACAGCCGGCACGAGTCGGGCGAAATCTCGTCGGCGACGATGATCCGCATCATCTCGTTTTCGAACAGCCGCCCGCATTCCATCTTGAAATCAACCAGGCGGATGCCGATGCCGAGAAACAGCCCGGTGAGGAAGTCGTTGACGCGGATGGCGAGCGCCATGATGTCGTCGATCTCCTGCGGCGTGGCCC
>DAIMKE010001266.1:0-2283 GCA_036721875.1 Bradyrhizobium sp.
GCGAGCCGGGCTGGCTCCCCGCCGCTGCGCCCGCCAACACCAACGAGGCCGCGAAAACCAACGCGGCTGCGCCTTCGGCGACCGGCGAACTCGGCCAGATGCTGGACCGCTGGGAAAACCGGGCGCGCGCCCGGCGCACGGGATAGCGGCGCCGACGTCGAGACGCCGCGCAACCTCAATTCGAATGAGCGACTTGTCCGCCGCAGTTCGAACGGAAGCGATCTCCGGACAGACCGAAATCCGTCAATCGACATCCTGAGATGACAGGAGCGCTGCGAAACTATCGCAGCGTGCGCATCTGAATGGAGTCCCGCGCGCGAGGCCCTGCGATGAGCCGGCGGGGCGTGCGCGTGATGAGAAGATCGGCATGCCGTGGCGGCGCGATTGCCGGCTATGCACGCGACGGCGCCCGAGTGTTGTTTGACCTTCATGTAACAGACATATCATTATGCGACATAAATTATGATACGTGGTGAATTTTCCTGTTACGGGATCGTGTGCCGCCGTCTCGGCCTGATCCCGGGGGGATCCGCCGCAAGAGTTCATGAAGCTCCGTCCCGTGGGCGGCAACAAGGAAAACAACCATGACCGACGCACTCGCTGCCGGCTCGATCGCATTCACCGGCTTCAACGCTGACGGCGATGACGGCCTCGCTTTCGTCTCGTTCTCCGACATCAAGGCCGGCACCGTCATCCATTTCACCGACAACGCCTGGAACGGCACGAGCTTCGCCACCGACGAGAACGTCTGGAGCTGGACCGCGACCAGCGACGTCGCCGCCGGGACGATCATCAGCATGAGCGGTCTCGGCGCCGGCGGCAGTGCTTCGTCCAATGTCGGAACCGTGGCGTTCGACACCGCCAACACGCGCGACATCGCCGACATCAACGAAGTCGTCTACGCCTACACCGGCGACGTTTCCGCGCCGGTGTTCCTGACCGCCATCACCAATTCCGTCTTCAACGCCAGCCTCGGACGCGGCACGCTCAATGGCACCGGCCTCACCAACGGGGTCAACGCCAAGCAAATGTCTACCAGTCCCGACATCGCCGTCTATGTCGGCGACCGGTCGAGCCTTGCCAGTATCGAGGACTACAAGAAGAGCATCTACGCCACGGCCAACTGGCAGCTGCAGGGTGGTAACGGTGACCAGAGTCAAGACGGCACCGCCCCCGATCTGCCATTTTCGACCCAGGCCTTCACCGCCGATCCGACCGCACAAAAGATCGAGTTCGCCTCCGTCACGGCGAGCGTCACCGAAGGCGATAGCGGCGACACGGTGCTGACGCTGACGTTGACCCGCATCGGTTCGACCGCGGGCATCACGACCTTCTCCGGCACGGTGGGCAACGCGTCCGGCATGTACGGCTACGCCAACGCCGACGATTTCGGCGGCGCGTTGCCGACGTTCAGCGGCAGCTTCGCCGACGGCGCCTCGACCGCGACCGTGACGTTCCACATCAGCGGCGACACCACCTACGAGCCGGATGAACATTTCTTCGCCAAGCTCGATACGGTCGCGAGCGCCGGCGGCCTCGTCTATGTCGGCGACAAGGCGGTTGTGGACGCAACCATCGTCAACGACGACCCGGTCCAGTTCTTCGGCTTCGCCGAGAATTCGCTGACGGTTTCGCAGGCGGAAGGCAATGCCGGCGATGTCAGGACCTTCACCTTCGTGGTCGAGCGGACCCGCGGCACGGAAGGCGATCTTTCGTTCAGCGGCGTGATCTCGTCGGGCTCCGCAGATGCTGCCGACTTCGGCGGCACGGCGCCGTTGACGTTCTCCGGCGTCATCAAGGCCGGCGAGAGCACCGCCACTGTCACCGTCACGACCACAGGCGACGTCACGCTGGAGGGTAACGACAGCTTCAGCCTGCATCTGACCGATGCGAGCTCCAGCAACAATACCGCCATTGTTCTCACCTACACCGATGCGGCCGGCATCATCGTCAACGACGATCCGCTGCACATCGGCGCCGGCGAGAGCGTGACGTCGCCGCTCACGCTCGCCGATGGCGACCATCTCATCGTCGACCAGGGCGGCGCGCTCGCCGTTCCGGACCCGCAGGACGGGACGAGCGTCAACGCAATCCTTTGGTCCGGCGGCACAGTGACCGTCGACAATGCCGGTGGCATCGGGGTCGATGGCACGAACTATCATGTGACGGATGCCAGCGACGTTACCGGATCGTTCACGTTCAACAACGCCGCGACCGGGGCAACGTGGGGCAGCATCGGGTTCAACTACCTTGGTTCCGGGTCCGTCGTCACGGTGAACAATG
>DAIMKE010001267.1:0-2282 GCA_036721875.1 Bradyrhizobium sp.
CCTGCGCTCTCCAATGGGGTCCAAAATGAAATTTGCGATTGTTGTCAGCCTCGGCCTGCTGGCGCTGGTTTCTCCTGCCGCGGCGCAGTCTCCGGTCGCGGTTGTCGAGGACGTCCAGGGCAAGGTGACCGGCGCCGAGTTCATGGACTATGTGACGCCAAAATCCGTCATCAAGATCGGAGAGAACGGCTCGATCGTTCTCAGCTACATGAATTCCTGCCGGCGTGAGAAGATCAGCGGCGTCGGCACGGTGATCGTCGGCACCGAGGAGAGCAACGTCCACCTCGCCGAAGTTCAGGCTGAGAAGACGAATTGCGATTCCAAGCAGGCGAATGCAACCACCCGGCAGACCAGCGGTGTCGCCGCCACCGTGCTGCGCAGCGTCGACCAGAGCAAATCCGCCTTGCCGGAACCGCAGCTCACCCTTTATGGCACCTCGCCGCTGGTGGAGGCCAAGGGACGCGGCAAGCTGATCCTGCAGCGCATCGACGTTCCCGGCGAGCGCCAGGAGATCAGTCTGGGCGGCACCCAGCTCAAGGGAAAGTTCTTCGATTTCGCCAGCGGGAACGTCGCGCTGGTCCCGGGCGGCCTCTACAGCGCCACGTTCAAGTCCGCGAAAATCGTGTTCCGGGTAGATCCGCAAGCCAGGCCCGGCGCGACGCCGATCGTCGGCCGCCTGCTCCGCATGGAATAGGCATGTCGGGCAAGCCATCCTGAGAAAGCCATCTTGAGAATAAGGCGCACCACGCGCGACAGGCTTGTGATCGCCGCCATCGCGCTGGTCTGCGCGGCGGCTTCGGTTTCTCCCATCGTCCGGCCGATCCGCGGCCTCTCCATCGACTTTCTCACCGCGCTGCGCTGGGAGGTATTCGGCAGAAGACACGACCCTGCCGCCTCGCCTGCCGTCATCGTCGCGATGGACGAGGAGAGCTTGCGCACCGCACCCTTCAAGGGTTCGCCGATGCTGACCTGGACCGGCGAGATCGGCCGCGTGCTGGCGGCAACGCTGGAAGGTGGCGCCAGGGTCGCCGGCTTCGACGTGGTTATTCCGAACTCGCTCGAGCAATCGGAGATTCCGTTCGGGGACGGCATGCTGGGCGAGAAGGTCCGCGGTTTCGACCGCGACTTCCTGCGCTCGCTTGCCGGCGCGTCGGCCAAGGGCAAGGTGGTGCTGGGCGAAGTTCTGGGCGGCCGCCCGATCATGCCCTCGCCCGGACAGCGCATAGCGGTGCGCCAGCAGCAGAACATCCGGCCGCTCAACGACCATACCGACAGCGACGACGTCGTGCGTCGGCTGCCGCTGACCTTTACCCTCGACGACGCAAAGATGCCGACCATGGCAGTCGAACTGGCGGCACGGGCGCTGGGCACCGCGCCGCAATTCGACGAGCGCGGCAGGATGACGCTGGCGGGCTACCCGGTACCGGGCCGGGTGCCGAACACGATGACGCTGAATTTCGAAGGCGGCGCCGACGACATCCCGACCTTCTCGTTTGCCGATCTGCGCGCGTGCGCCGTCAAGAACGACAAGGACTATTTCCGGCGCTGGTTCGACGGCAAGGTCGTCATCTTCGGCACCGTCCTCGATATCGAGGACCGTCGCATGACCTCGAAGCGCTTTGCGACCGGCATCGAGGGCGCGCGCGTGCCGCGCTGCGCGGCCGAAAGCACGCCTGTCATCGCGGGCTCGCGGGTCAGCACGATTGCCGGCGTCTATGTCCATGCCACAGCAGTCAACAATCTGATCGCGCGCAACGCGGTGGTCGAACCCGGACCGCTGGCGCGCCTCTCGATCGCAGCTCTGATCGCCGCACTCGCCGCAGCCGCCGCCTGGACGTTGCGGCCCGTCGTCGCGTTCTTTTCCTGGGCAGCCATGATCGCGCTTGGCGTGGCCGGCGCCACGGTTGCCTTCAATTACGCTTTGGCGCTCCCGGTCGTCGAACCGATCCTGGCGAGTATCCTCGCCTTGGCCGCCACGATCGGCTTCCGCTTCGTCATCGCCGACAAGGACCGCCGCCTGCTGCAGAAGAGCTTTGCGCTCTATCTCGCCCCGCACGTCATCAACCGGATGCTCTCGTCGAACAAATTGCCCGAACTCGGCGGCGAGACCCGCAACGTGACGGTGTTCTTCTCCGACATCGAAGGCTTTTCGCTAATCGCGGAAAAGATGTCGCCCGACGACCTGATGTCGCTGATGAACGAATATCTTTCGGCGATGACCGACGTCATCGAAAACCATGGCGGATATGTCGACAAGTATATCGGGGATTCGGTCGTGGCGG
>DAIMKE010001268.1:0-2280 GCA_036721875.1 Bradyrhizobium sp.
CCTTCGTAGAGAAGTCTGGCAAAACCAAGCCGAATTCGGTTGGAAACACGCGCCAATCCGACCACTGCCTGCGGCGTCGACATGTTTTGCCGTCCAATGCAGATCAATCACAAGCTAAGCCGAAACACATAATCGGAAATAAAGGCAGCAAGTTGAGCCAGATCAACGATCTGCGAGATTCTTAGGGTTACATGGGGAGAAACGTGAGGATACCGCCAGTACGTACAACATGAATGGGCGGGTGAGTAAAACGACGATGCGCCTCTCTCGAACCATCCTGGCCCTGGTGACCGCGCTGTCGGTGGCAATGCTACCGATGGCGGGAGCTGCCAATTCCGGCTCGATGGCGCACGAGGTCGCATCGCAAGAAATGGCAGTTGTGAGCTCCGACGTGCCGGAAGCCATGGACGACTGCTGTGCGGACCAGATCAAGGCCAACCCTTGCGACCAGCCGAGCGATCAGTGCTCGCTGGCCTTCTGCGCGTCGCAGTCGGGTACCATCGCTGATGTCACCAGTTTTCCGTTTGATTTCCCGATCGTGACGGGAAATCCGCTCCCCATTCCGGTGGAGCAGGTCGTCGCTTTGCATAGCGGCAGTCCGCCGTTCCGTCCTCCGCGCGTCTGATCTTCTCTCGCGTGCTGCCGACCGTGAGCCGTTTGCGCTCGCGTGTGGCGACAATTCCGCGCGCCTTCGATTCGGTTCCGAAGCCGTGGAGAGACCAGACCTATGAGGAGAAGATCCAATGATTTCGAAGTTCACGCGCGTCGTGGCGCTCGCCACCGTGACCAGTCTTTCAGGCTCGGCGGTTTTCGCTGCGGCGAGCGATTACGCGTTCGAGCCCATCAATGCGGAGATGAAGAAGGGCGACGACGTGACGGTGGCGGTGCGCCTGACCAACAGGGCGACGGGAAAGCCGGTGCCGGACGCGGTCATCATCCGCACCCGCGTCGACATGGCGCCTGACGGGATGGCCGAGATGGAATCGCCGGTCAGCCCGTTGCCGGCAAAGGAGCCTGGCGTCTACGCCTTCAAGACCGATTTGCCGATGGCCGGTCGCTACCAGCTCAGCGTCGCCGCCAAGGTGCAGGGCGAGGCGGAGACTGTGATCGGCAAAGTGGTGATCAAGGCGAGCAAGTAAGGGGCATTGTCGGCGCTTCGACCCGGAGCGCCGACGCACTTTTTAATCTAGCTCAAAGTGCCTTTGGGCACGCGCCATTAAGGTGAATGATATGAACAAGCTTGTGATCACGCTCGCAGCCAGCGTTGGGCTCGGGGCTGCCGGCTTTTGGCTAAGCCAACAGCCGCACATGCGGGCGCAAACCTATGTAGCCAGCGCAATCGCAGCCGAGAGGTCCGTGCTCTACTACCGCGACCCGAGCAGCGCTCCATTCTGGTCGGCTGGTCCCAAAAAGGACAGCCAGGGCCGCGATTATCTGCCGGTCTACGACGACGAAGAGCCGTCGTTGGACCAGCCCGCGCCGAAGCCGCAAGCGGCACAGGCGGGGCGGAAAATCCTCTACTACCGCAATCCCATGGGACTTCCGGATACCTCGCCGGTGCCGAAGACCGACCCGATGGGGATGGCCTATGTCCCGGTCTACGAAGGCGACGACGTAGATGACGGCCTGGTAAAACTCTCGACGGGCAAGATCCAGCGAACCGGCGTGAAGTCAGAACCAGCCGAGCGTCGCGCGATTCGGACCCTGGTGAGGGCACCCGGCACCATTCAACTCGACGAGCGGCGTGTCTCCGTGATCGCGATGCGCGCGGAGAGCTTCCTGCAAAAAGTCGCCGATGTGACGACCGGCACCCGCGTCGCGAAGGGAGAGCACCTTATGGAGGTCTACAGTCCCGCCGTCGCATCGGCCGCGGCGCAGTATATTTCGACCATCGATTCCCCTGTCACCAACGGCATCGGATCGTACGGGCGCGGCTCACGGCAGCGGCTTACCAACCTCGACGTTCCAGAGCCTGCAATCGTCGCGATGGAGAAGAGCCGCACAGTTCCTGTCACCATCCAATGGTCGGCTCCGCGCGACGGCATCCTGCTGGAGCGCAACGCCATCGAGGGCATGCGCGCGCAACCGGGCGACGTGCTATTTCGTATTGCGGATATTTCGGTCGTGTGGGCTCTGGCCGACGTGGCGGAACGCGATCTCGGTAGCATTGCGGTCGGTCAGCCCGTTGCGGTGCGCGCCCGCAGCTTCCCCGGGCGGGAATTTTCCGGCAAGATCAGCGTCATCTATCCGCAGGTGAACCGCGAAACGCGAACCGCGCGG
>DAIMKE010001269.1:0-2277 GCA_036721875.1 Bradyrhizobium sp.
AAGGAAACCTGGCATGTCGAGTTTGATCTCTCGGGCTGCGGGCTCGACTATGTGGTGGGGGATGCCTTCGGCGTCATCGCGCAGAACGATCCGCGGCTGGCCGACGCCGTCATCGCGCTGCTCGGCGCGCGGCCCGACGCCGATGTCGGCGGCGTCCCGTTGCGGGAGGCGCTGATCGCACAGCGTGCACTCGGCCCCGCGCCCGACGCCCTGTTCCAGCTCATCTCCTACGTCACCGGCGGCGAGACCCGCGTCAAGGCGAGGCGGCTAGCGGCGGGCGAGGATCCCGATGGTGATCTCGACCGGCTCGACGTGCTCGGCACGCTCCACAAATTCGCCCAGGCGCGGCTCTCGCCGGAGGCCTTCGTCGAGGCGCTCGATCCGCTGCAGCCGCGGCTCTACTCGATCTCCTCCTCCCACAACGCCACGCCGGGCCGCGTCTCGCTAACGGTCGACGCCGTGCGTTACCGGATCGGCACGCGTCCGCGCTGGGGCGTGGCCTCGACCTTCCTCGCCGAGCGCGTCCAGCCGGGCGAGGCGGTACCGGTCTATGTCCAGCGCGCGCATGGCTTCGGCCTCCCTGCAAATCCTGACACGCCGATCATCATGTGCGGCCCGGGAACCGGCATCGCGCCGTTCCGCGCCTTCCTGCATGATCGCCGGGCGACCAAGGCGCCGGGACGCAACTGGCTGTTCTTCGGCCATCAGCGCCGCGCCACGGACTTCTTCTACGAGGACGAGCTGAGCGCGATGAAAGAAGAGGGTCTGTTGACCAACCTCACCCTCGCCTGGTCGCGCGACGGCGACGAGAAGATCTATGTCCAGGATCGGATGTGCGAGCGCGGCGCCGAACTCTTCGACTGGCTCGAACAGGGCGCGCATTTCTATGTCTGCGGTGACGCCAAGCGAATGGCCAAGGATGTCGAGTTGGCGTTGGTCGACATCGTCCTCGCCCATGGCGGGCGCTCCGCGGAGGCGGCCCAGGCTTATCTCGCCGGGCTGAAGAAATCCGGCCGCTATCAGGCCGACGTGTACTGATGCGGCCTGGAGAGGATCTGATGAGAGAAGCGAGGGCGAACAACCCCGAGAATGCCCGATGGAAGGCGCGCTTGGACTGGTGCTCCGGACAGTGGGCTGGTCATGGATAAGCTGGCGAAGCTCCCGATCTTTCTCAATCTCGAGTCAAAGCGCGCCGTCGTCGTCGGCAGCGGCAATGGTGCTCTCTGGAAGGTGCGGTTGCTGGCTGCGGCTGGAGCCGAGGTTGCCGTTTTCTCTCCTGCGCCGAGTGACGGCATGCTGGCCTTGGCGGCGCAGGCCAGCAGCCGGATCACGTTTCATCGTCGCGCGTGGTGCACTGCCGATTTCGCGGATGTCGCGGTCGCTCTGCTCGAGCCCTCGGGAGAACAGGCCGAGATCGAGCAGTTTCGTAGGCAGGCCCGGTCCGCGGGAGCGCTGGTCAATGTCATCGATACTCCCGAAGCCTGCGATTTCCAGTTCGGGACGATCGTCAATCGGTCTCCGGTGATCATCGGCATCTCGACTGACGGCGCCTCTCCAATCCTTGGCCAGGCCCTGAGGCGACGCATCGAGGCGATCCTCCCTTGCGAGATCGGCTCTTGGGCACGGGCCGCCAAGCGATTTCGGGCGCATCTGGCGGAGAGGCTTCCAGGCCGAATCGAACGCCGGGCATTTTGGGAACGGTTCGTCGACCTCGTGCTGGCGGGTCGGGGCACGGAAGGCTCAATTGCCCGGCTTGAGGCGATCGTCAATGAGATCCACGCTGACTTACCACACAAGGAACGTGACGCCGTCACTTCAGTCGTTGTCCTGACGGTGGATCCCGCTGATCCGGGGGAATTGACGCTGTCGGAGGTGCGCACCCTGCAGGCGGCAGATATGATCGTGCATGATAGAGCGATCACCGAACCGGTGTTGGAACTTGGGCGTCGCGAAGCAACTCGCGTTGCTGTGTTGAACGACGCTCAAGCCGCTATGTCGCTTAGCCGTCTCGCCTCGGGAACCTCACTCAGAATCGTCCACCTTCGCTCTAGGAGAACCTGCGATGCGATCGGATCGGCAAGCGACTACAGAGCGCCGATAGGCCACCTATCGTAGCTGCCCCGGTACCGATCTGCGCGAATGGCTGACAAAAGAGCGCGCCGACCTGAGCCTCGCGGTGCGAGGACTGTGGCTTTACATGTATGAGGACCAGCGCGCCAATCGACCGGTGCGAATGGCTTTCGACGCATTGGCGGAGGGCCTGCGAGGCTTGATTAG
>DAIMKE010001270.1:0-2277 GCA_036721875.1 Bradyrhizobium sp.
TTCACCTGTATGCTGCTGTGCGGTTCTTCCTGCGTGTGCATTTTCGCGCAGCGGACCGCGGGTGCCGCCGGCACTCGGCCTTCCCTGCGCCCTCTTGGCTCGAGAGGGTAGAGCGACGAAGCAAAGCTCGGGCGGATTGCGCCGCGAGAACGCGACGGCGCGCCTGGCGCCCTTTGCTCCGCAATTGCGGGACCAGTTCGAGGGCAGACGCGCGCTGGATCAAACTTAGAATCTCTCCAAGAAACTCTCCGGACTCACTTCGCTGCGCACGCAATGCAACTCTGAAAGATATTGCTCATTACTCTTGCGGGAGGGTCAGGTGCGCGTCTCGCAGCGATTTCTTTCCGCTGCTCGATCTTTCGCAAGTCCTGCGTCGTCATCCCAGGCTGTGTGGCCGGGGCCTAACCGTACGCCTCACCCCTGGCTCGACACGCGCGCGGGGTCGAGATGCTGCTCGATCTTGGGGCGGTCACGCGTGCGCTCGAAACTGGTGCACAGCAACTCGGTCTCCTCGAGCGAGATCGGAGCGCGATAGAGCCGGCACATGAATTCGGCGGTGGCACGTCCCTTGACGGTCCCCGGGCCGCGCTCCGCGAGGAACATGCAATCCCGGCAGATGCTGGCATCGAGCCGCTGATGGGCCGCATCGAGGTGATTGAGGATCTCGCGGAGAGAGTCGCGCAGCCTGATGCACTCGTCGGTGCCGAGCGCCGTGACCGCGTTCACGACGTGGTTGATAGGGTCGTGCTGGCTCAGGCATTTCTCGCCCTGGGCGGTGACGTGGAGGACGACGGAACGTTTGTCTTCCTGCGAAGGCTTTCGCACCAGAAAGGACTTGCTCTCCAGAGTCTTCACGATCTGCGACGCAGTCGCCCGCGTCGCGCCGATGAAGCCGGCCAGCGCGGACGGAGTGCGCGAAAACCTGTTGGCGCGGCCGAGGAAGCGCAGCGCCATCCACTCCCGATCGCGCAATCCATGCTGATTGCCTTCGAAATACCAAGCCCTCGCCGCCTGAACCAGCAGCTCGACGGCTTCCCGCGCCAATGGCATGGATCTACCTCGTCCCCGGAGCTTCGTCGGCGGCGTCTCGAAGCCGCTTCGCGCCCTGAGGTTCCGACCAGCATGTCGTGTCGAACTCTCGCGCAAACGCACCGACCGCAACGCGCCGGATCTGGGCCGATCGGCGCCGCGTTGTCCGAAGCGAGAGGCTGTGGCGCCGATGGCATGCCAGCAGCATCGCCATCGCGGGGGAGCCCGGGTCGCCGTCGCCGGCAGACGGTGGATCGGAGTAGCTCAACCGAAGCCCCCAAAGTTCAAGTCACAAGCAGACGTTTCTTGTAATCCGCGGAAACGATGAATGAGCTTCTCAACAAAATCAAGTCAAGACGCTCGCGGAGACTGGATGTCGTCGCAGCCGAACGTAACGTTCAAGACAATCTCGCTCTCTCGGACACATGATGGTGAACGCACATTCTCTGCCCGGCGCGCGAGATGCGTCAGATCCACGACGGTTGGATTTCATTGGCATGTTGCTGTCCGCCGTTGACGCAAACTGATCGAAGCTTGTGCATGACGACGATGTGTGTCGGCACGTCATCCACAACTTGTGCGTTCTGCCCGGGAATCCTCAGGGGAACTCGCAAGGATTACTCGTGATGGTTGTCAGGGCCGTAGTCGCAGGATCGACCGCCCCGTCGCACCTGGGGCGCGTTCTCACCCGAACGGAGGATACGCCGACGAGGGAAATTGGTCGTAGATGTGCGCGCGCATGCACGGGAAGCGTAGCGACATGCGCAATCTCCTGTCGATAACCACGGGCTGGACGGGTGACAGGCTTGTGTTGCACGCCGTCCCACCTTTCCGACTAGTCGCCCTTGAGCATGTCCCGGAGCTCGCGGAACGGATCGGCGCTCGGCGGAGCCGAAGCGCCTTGGCGCATCGCGCTGTAGATTCTCGGAACCATCTCAACCGCCTGATCGAGGCTCGAATCACGTCCCGACTGGTATCCGCCCATCAGGCGGAGGTCGCGCGTGTCCTCGTATTTCGCGATCATGGCGCGCAGCTTGCTCACCAGTTCGCGCTCCTCGGGATCCCAGACGTTGTGGGCGAGGCGCGAGACCGAGGCCAGCACGTCCACGGCCGGATAGCGCGCCTGGTCGGCGATGTGCCTGGAGAGCACGATGTGCCCATCGAGTGTGCTGCGGATGGTGTCCGCGATCGGCTCGTTGTGGTCGTCGCCGTCGACCAGCACGGAGAAGATCCCGGTGATCGTGCCGG
>DAIMKE010001271.1:0-1016 GCA_036721875.1 Bradyrhizobium sp.
CAGCAGGCCGCTCAAGGCACCCGCGAGGTGACCGACACCATCGGCAGCGTCGCGAGGCTCAACCAGGAGACCGGCAACGCCGGCACGGTGCTGACGGAGTCCGTCAAGAAGATGTCGGCCGACGCCGATCGTCTCCGCGTCGCGGTCGAGGGCTTCCTGGGAGCCGTCAAGACCGCGTAGTTCGTTCTCTCACCATCCAACGTCGCGCGGGCATTGCCGCCGGTCCGCGTGGCGGGTACATCTGTGCCGTCTCGCTCCACGAGCGCGGCGACAGACGCAAGACATATCAGGGATGGAGAGTTCGATGCCGGTCACGCCGCAATACAAGGCCCAGCGTCCCTATCGCGGCGTATTCCCGGTCGCGCCCACCATCTTCGATGAGCGCGGCGAGCTCGACCTCGAGGGCCAGCGCCGCTGCATCGATTTCATGATCGATGCCGGCTCGCACGGCCTCTGCATCCTCGCCAATTTCTCCGAGCAGTTCGTGCTCACCGACGCAGAGCGCGAGACCGTGATGCATGCGGTGCTGGAACATGTCGCGGGACGGGTTCCCGTGATCGTCACCACCACGCATTTCAGCTCGGCCGTGTGCGCGGCGCGCAGCAAGCAGGCCGAGGCGGCCGGCGCCGCCATGGTGATGGTGATGCCGCCCTATCACGGTGCAACCTTCCGGGTGCCCGAGAAAGGCATCGTCGAATTCTTCAAGGTGCTGTCGGGCGCGATCGACATTCCCATCATGATCCAGGACGCTCCGGTGGCCGGCACGCCGCTGTCGGTCGAGCTTCTGGCGCGGCTGTCGCGCGAATTCGCCAACATCCGCTACTTCAAGATCGAGGTCGCAGGTGCGGCTGCAAAGCTCCGCAGCCTGATCGAGGCGGGCGGAAAGGACATCGAAGGCCCGTGGGACGGCGAAGAGGCGATCACGCTGCTCGCCGATCTCGATGCCGGCGCCACCGGCGCGATGACCGGCGGCGGCTATCCCGACGGCATCCGCCAGATCATCGATCCGTATTTCG
>DAIMKE010001271.1:1026-2273 GCA_036721875.1 Bradyrhizobium sp.
CAGAGCGACCCCAGCGATCCCATCCAGGTGAAAAGCGCGAGGAGGCGAAGGCCGCCTATGAGCGCTGGCTGCCGCTGATCAACTACGAGAACCGTCAATGCGGCCTGATCGCCTGCAAGGTCATGATGCAGGCCGGCGGCGTGATCAAGTCAGAAGCCGTGCGCCATCCGCTCCAGCCCCTGCATCCGGCAACGCGCGCGGGCCTGCTGGAGCTCGCCAAGGAGCGCGACGCGCTGGCGCTGCGGTGGGGGAAGTAACCTCTCCCGCCGAAATTCGGTCCTTCCGTCGCCATTGCGAGGAGCGAAGCGACGAAGCAATCCAGGCCGGTTCCGCGGAGACAAGCTGGACTGCCCCGTTGCGCCGCAGTGATGGGGCCCGCCCATTTCGGTTCCAGGTGTCGAACTGGCGCAATTCCGCCAGTTCCCCCGGACCCGGCGATCAAGTATCGTACGCTGACCAACCAGACTCTGCGGAGCGGTCAAGACATCGCGCAATACCTCTTCACTATGCCGTTATCCCGAGTCAGTTTGGCGCAAACCGACAGAACAGGGAGGCAGTGCCATGACGATGAGGCCGGATCCCACCTTTCACGCATCGCCCAGGCTTGCGATGGAAGCACCTGCGGAGAACTTTGCCTACACGTTGCTGCTCAGTCCGGACTTCTCGAAGCCGGATGCTCTCGCGGTCATCGACGTCAAGCCGGGATCGCCAACCTATAGCCAGATCGTCCACACCGTGACGATGCCCAACAAGGGCGACGAGTTTCATCACTTCGGCTGGAATGCCTGCTCCTCCGCCCTGTCGCCGCTCGCCGGACATGCCTTCATCGAGCGGCGCTATCTCATCATTCCCGGGCTGCGCTCGTCGCGCATCTACATCATCGATACCAAGCCCGATCCGACCCAAGCCAAGATCCACAAGATCATCGAGCCAGAGGAAGTCTTCAGGAAGACCGGCTATTCGCGGCCACACACGATCCATTGCGGACCGGACGGCATTTACGTGAGCACGCTGGGCGGTGGCGGCAAGGACGGCACCAACGGGCCTCCAGGCGTCTTCATCATGGATTGCGAGAGCTTCGAGGTCCTCGGACGATGGGAGATCGACCGCGGTCCACAGACGCTGCATTATGATTTCTGGTGGAATCTGCCAAGCGACTACATGGTGACGAGTGAATGGGCGTTGCCGCCGCAGTTCGAGAACGGGATCGTCCCGGAAGATTTGCTTGCGAACAAATATGGACATCG
>DAIMKE010001272.1:0-2272 GCA_036721875.1 Bradyrhizobium sp.
ACGCAATACAGCGACGATCTGGACAGGCTGATGCGGACGATATTTCCGGCGGAGATGTTTCCCAACATCCTGGGGGAAGTGACTTCTGCTGCGAATCGCACCCAGTTGCGGATGGCCGAAACGGAGAAATATCCGCACGTCACCTATTTTCTCAACGGCGGCCGCGAGGAGCCTTTTCCCGGCGAGGACCGCATCATGGTGCCTTCGCCGAAGGTCGCAACCTACGACCTGCAGCCGGAAATGTCGGCGCCTGAGCTGACGGCAAAGGCCGTGGAGGCAATCGACTCCGGCAAGTACGATCTGATCGTCCTGAACTATGCCAATCCAGACATGGTGGGGCACACGGGAAGCCTGCCGGCCGCGATCAAAGCGGTCGAAACCGTCGATACCGGGCTCGGGAAAATCGCAGATGCGGTTCAAAGAGCAGGTGGCGCGTTGCTGGTTACAGCCGACCACGGCAACTGCGAAATGATGCGCGACCCCGCAACCGGCGGGCCGCATACCGCACATACAACGGGGCCGGTGCCGCTGTTGCTCCAGGGCGGCGGCGAGGTGTCATTGGCGGACGGCCGGCTGGCAGACATTGCCCCGACGCTGCTCGACCTGATGCAATTGCCGAAGCCTAAAGACATGACCGGCATATCGTTGCTGCGCCCGCAGAAACGGACCTGAACTAGAAGTCGGCGAGCCCGAGCACATCGGTCATCGTATAGAAGCCGGGCGTTTTGTCCCGCGCCCACAGCGCCGCCTTGATCGCGCCCTGCGCGAACATCGTCCGGTCCTCGGCGCGATGGGTCAGTTCGATCCGCTCCATCGGGCCGGCGAAGATCACGCTGTGATCGCCGGTGACGGTGCCGCCGCGCAGCGCGGCAAAGCCGATGTCGCCGGGCGAGCGGGCGCCGGTCTGGCCGTCGCGACCGCGGACGGAACGGGCATGCAGGTCGATGCCCCGGCCGGCGGCGGCAGCTTCCCCAAGCAGGAACGCGGTGCCCGAGGGCGCATCGATCTTGGCCTTGTGATGCATCTCGAGGATCTCGATATCGAAGCTCTCGTCGAGCGATTGCGCGACACGCTTCACCAACGCCGCCAGCAGGTTGACGCCGAGACTCATATTGCCTGATTGCACGACGATAGCGCGCGAGGTCACGCTCTTGATGACCGCCATGTCGGATGCCGAGAGGCCGGTGGTGCCGATGATATGGACCAGCCTGCGCTGGGCGGCGATCGCGACATTGGCGATGCTGGCAGCGGGAATGGTAAAATCGACGATGCCGTCCGCGTTTGCCGAGAGTTCCCAGAGGTCGGCCGAGAGTTTGACGTCATTGGCCGGCAGGCCGGCGAGCACGCCGGAATCCTTGCCCAGCAGTTCCGACCCCGGCGCTTCCAGCGCGCCGGCCAAAACCGCACCCGGCGTTTCCGAAATGACGCGCACCAGCGCGCGGCCCATCCGGCCGCCGGCTCCCGCAACGATCAATCGCATATCGGCCATGGCTGCACCTCTTTACGCCCTATAGCGGGACGGAGCCGTTCCGGCAACCGAACACCATCACCTCGTCATGGCCGGGCTCGTCCCGGCCATCCACGTCTTTCTTCTTCGCCGCGGCCCAGACGTGAATGCCCGGGTCAAGCCCGGGCATGACGAACAAAGTGTGCTGCGCCCCTCACGGCTGCGGGCCGTCATAGCCTTCGATGATGATGAGATCGGCCTCCGAATGCGGCTGCCGTCGCTTGATGTTCTCCTGGTATTCCGGCGAATTGTAGCAGGCCATCGCCGTCGCGTAGTCGGGGAATTCGATCACCACGTTGCGCGAGCGGCTTTTGCCTTCGATGCCTTCGAACTTGCCGCCACGCACCACAAAGCGCCCGCCGAATTTCTTGAAGATCGCGGGGTTATGCGCCGCATAGGGCTTGTAGCCTTCGTCATCGTGGACATCGACGCGCGCGATCCAGTATCCCTTCGCCATACTCGTTCTCCCGTTTCTGTTTATGAACTCGCCTGCTTGATTTCCGCCTGAATGTCGTCCGCCGCAGCCCTGGGATCGACAGCTTCGGTGATCGGCCGTCCCACCACAAGATAGTCGGCACCGGCGGCGATCGCGCGCGCCGGCGTCATGACGCGTTTCTGGTCGCCGGTCGCGGCACCTGCGGGGCGAATCCCCGGCGTCACCAGCGTCATCTGGTGACCGACGATCTTGCGCAAGCTGGCTGCCTCTTCCGGCGAGCTGACGAGGCCGTCGACGCCGAGCACCTGGCGCCTGCTGCGCCCGCGCCT
>DAIMKE010001273.1:0-2265 GCA_036721875.1 Bradyrhizobium sp.
CGGCCGCATCGCGGAAATCTCGCAGACGATCGCCGCCGCCGTCGAGGAGCAGGGCGCGGTAACGCACGAAATCTCGCGTAACGTTCAGCAGGCGGCGCAGGGCGCCTCGCAGGTGGCTTCCAGCATCACCGACGTCAATCGCGGTGCGACCGAAACCGGCGCCGCATCGACGCATGTGCATGGGCTCGCCCAGTCCCTGCTGGGACAGAGCAACCATCTCAAAGGCGAAGTGGAGAAATTCCTCTCGACCGTTCGCGCGGCCTGAGATCGGGTCTGCTTATGTTTTGGCGGAACGATACGCGGGGTTGCTATGCCCGCGTATCCGAAATTCCCGCTCTCGCTTCAGCGCGGCGCCTGCATCAGAGACGCCAAGCGCTTTCACTGATCGAGCGGTTCCACTGAAGGACAATCCGCGTCAGTGCACGCTGACGGCCTGAAGCTCGTTGCTCCATGCATTGGCGATTGCGGCCTCGCGGCTGTCGGTCAGCATGATCGGGGTGCCGTCGGCGGCATGCAGCGCGAACAGCTTCAGCCCTGGCGCAATCTTCGGCGCCTGCGGAAACAGTCCCGGCACGTCCTCGGAACGGACCTGCTTCACGTAGGCGATGTGGCCTTCGCCCAGATGGGCCAGCGCCTCGACGGAAACCTTTTCGGGTTCGAACGTAACACTCACATCACTCATGGTCTCGACTCCTCCTGGAGATTAAGCGGTCGAGTCCGCTACTGGTTCCATTATTCGTGTTCATTGATAGCTATTGTCTTAACGACCCTTTCAGGCTCCGGCCTGGCGAGATCGATCGACAACAGCCCGTTCTTCAGATCCGCGCCCAGTACCTGCATCCCCTCCGCCAGCACGAAGGTGCGCTGGAAGTGGCGCGCGGCGATGCCGCGATGGATGTATTGCCGGGCCTTG
Source organism: Bradyrhizobium sp. (assembly GCA_036721875.1). Taxonomy (GTDB): domain Bacteria; phylum Pseudomonadota; class Alphaproteobacteria; order Rhizobiales; family Xanthobacteraceae; genus Bradyrhizobium. The sequence goes on from DAIMKE010001273.1 coordinate 914, forward strand.
TCGTCCTGCTGGCGGCCCCGGATCACGAGCTGGTTTTCCTCAATGGTCACATCGAGTTGGTCGCGGGTAAATCCCGCCACCGCCAGCGTGATGCGCAACCGATCGGGCTGGCCGTTGGAACGGTCGCACCGCTCGATGTTGTAGGGAGGATAACCGTCGGCGCCCTTGACGACGCGATCGAGCGCACGCTCGATTTCGTCGAACCCAAGCAGGAACGGACTGGATAACGAAGGAACACGAGACATCACAAAGTCCTCTCGAAGCGACTTTGAGGGGCCCTTACGGCGCCCCATTCAACCGGCCGGCCGATTCGCCGTCCGGTCACCAACGAATATGGGGGGCATTTGGGGTGGGTTCAAGTGCCTCAGAAAGCTGTGTAAATCGGCCGCGGATGGTTAGGAAACCGTCATTCCGGGGACGAAGCGAACTACGGGGCGCCCCTTGCGCCCCTGAGAATCTCGAGATTCCCCGGTGCGCAGTGCGCACCTGAGGACTGGTCCTTCGGACCATCCCGGAATGACGTCCTACCCGTCCACGCGCTTGCGGCCGTCGACGGTAAAAAGATGAAGCTTGTCGCCTGCGGCCGCTACCCTGATCCGCTCGCCGATGGCCGGGCCGATGGCGCCGGGAATCCGCACGATCACCTCGCCGGGCGGCAGTTCGCCAGGCGTTGCGGCGACACCCTGCGCCTCGTGCTGCCTTGTGCCGTAGACGAAGGTTTCGGCGCCGACGCGTTCGATCGCTTCCACGGTGAGGCCGAGCGCCACGCCGCCGGAAACCGTCTCGCTGGTGATGACGAAATCCTCGGGGCGGATGCCGAGAATGCCGGCCTCGTTGAGCCTGATATCGCCGGCCAGTTGCGACTGCAGTTCATCGGAACGCAGCCGCATCAGGTTCATCGGCGGCGCGCCGATGAAGGAGGCGACGAACGTCGTGGCCGGCTTCTGGTAGATATCGAGCGGATTGCCGATCTGCTCGACCACGCCGCCGTTCATGACCACGAGGATGTCCGCCAACGTCATTGCCTCGAGCTGGTCGTGGGTGACGTAGATCGAGGTCGTGGAAAGCCTGCGCTGCAGCTTTCGGATCTCGACCCGCATGGCGATGCGCAGCTTGGCGTCGAGGTTCGACAGCGGCTCGTCGAACAGAAATACTTTCGGCTGCCGCACGATGGCGCGCCCCATCGCGACGCGCTGGCGCTGGCCGCCGGACAATTGCCGCGGTTTGCGATTGAGCATCGCGCCGAGTTCGAGAATGCGCGCGGCTTCCTCGACGCGCGTCTTGATCTCGGGCTCGGGCATGCGGCGGTTGCGCAGGCCGTAGGCCATGTTGTTGTAGACGCTCAGATGCGG
>DAIMKE010001274.1:0-2264 GCA_036721875.1 Bradyrhizobium sp.
CCCCGGAGCGATGTCGAAATCGATCTTGCGCGTCGCCTGCCAGACGCCGTGCGACGTCTTGAACCGGATGCCGAGGCCGTGCACCGACATCAGCGCCTGCGGGCTCGCCGCATTCGCCGAAGTTTTACGTTCTGTCGGCTGCCCCGCTGCCATCAAGCCGTCGCCCGCTTCTTCTCTTTTAAGAGTTGCTCCTCCATCAGCATCTCGGTGCCGATGATGCCGTCGCGCGCGAGCTGGTCGATTGCCGCGTCGGAGAGTCCGAGAAGGCCGCCGAGAATTTCGCGGTTATGTTCGCCCAGCGTCGGCGGCGGGCAGCGGATCGAAAACGGCCTGTCGGTCTCGCGGAACGGCATCGACGGCTGCGGATGCGGGCCGATGAAGGCGCGATCGACTTCCTGGATGAAGCCGCGTGCATGCAGTTGCGCATCCTTCAACAGTTCGATCGGCAGCCGCGCCACGCCCGAGGCGACACCCGCCGCCTGCAATGCGCTCATCGCCTCCTCGGGATCGCGGGCAGAGGTCCATGCGGCAATCGCAGCCTCGATCTCGCCTTCGATGGCGCGCCGGCCGGCGGCCGTCTTCAGCCTGGCGTCGGCGGCCCAATCGGCACGGCCGAGCAGCGCGGCGAGCTTGGGCCACATTGCATCGCTGTCGACCGCGACCACGATCCAGTTGTCCTCGCCGGCGCAGGGAAAGCAGCCATGCGGCACGAAATCCGGGTGCCGGTTGCCGTGTTTCACCGGCGCCTTGCCGTCGATCGAATGCGCAATGATCCAGGGTGCGGCGAACGGCATCATGCATTCGATCTGCGCGAGATCGATGAACTGGCCCTTGCCGGTCAATCGCGCGTGGATCAGCGCGGTGAGAACAGCAGCACAGCCGTTCAGGCCGCCGACGGCATCGCCAAACGCGGTGTGGCTCATGACGGGCGGCCCATCTGGATCGCCCACCACGCTCGGCAGGCCGGAGCCCTGTTCCAGCGTCGAGCCGTAGGCGCGGCAATCGCGGTTCAAACTGCCGGCGCCGAACGCCGACATCGACATCATCACGAGTTTTGGATTGAGCTTGCTGACGATGTTGTAACCTAGGCCAAGCTTGGGCAGCACCTCGACCGAGTAATTGTCGACCACGAGGTCGGCGTCGGCCACCAGCCGCTGGGCCAGGTTGAGCCCCTGCGGCCGCGTCAGGTCGAGCGTGATGCCGCGCTTGTTGCGGTTCATGATGCAGTAGCGCACGGACTTTTCGTACATCTGCTCGAGAACGTAGGCCGGGCGCCGGTCGACGCCGCGCCACCAGTCCGGATACTGCGTCGCCTCGATCTTGATGACGTCGGCGCCGAGGTCGGCCAGCGTCCGCGTGCAGATCGGCCCGGCCCAGCCCATCGAGAAATCAATCACGCGGATGCCTTCGAGCGGCAGGTGGTTCTGTCCGTTCGGCTCAGGCACCGGCACACGCGCGTTCGCGTCGGCATGCGCGCTGCCGAGCATCTGCTCGCCGATATCGGGGACCGCTCCGCCCCGCCGCGGCGGCGTGCCGGTCAGACGCTGCATGGAACCCGCGGTAAACCCGGTCTCGTCGCCGATCATGATTGGAACGATGGCCCCGCGCGCCTGCTTTTCTTCGTCCGCAATGAGGTCGGAGATCTCGGGCACCGGCACGATCGGGATCTTCCGCCGCAAGCCCTCCTCGAACCATTCCTGCGCGGTGCGCTGCTTCAGCCTTGGAATGAACTCGCCTTCGATTTCTTCCATGCGCTGCAGGCGATCGGTGCCCATGAACAGCGTCGGGTCGTCGCGCAGCGTGTTCAGCCCCAGCATCTCGCAGAACGCGCGCCATTGCGCGGGCGTAACCGTCGTAACCCCGAGCCAGCCTTGTCTGGTCTCGTAGATGCCGACCGGAAAGGTCGGCCAGAACCGGTTGACGCCGATCCGCCGCATGATGTCGCCGCGCGAGAACGACTCGAACATGATATATTCGGTCACGGCAATCGAGGACTCGAAGATGCTCAGGCGGCTGGCGCGCCCGCGCCCGTCCTCCATGCGCCCCAGCGCCGACGAAGCGGCGGCGATGAAACCCCAGAGGCCGGCGAGGATGCCGGTCTGAAAGTCCGGTGCGTGCATCGGCGGTCCATCTGCCGGGCCGACCAGTTTTACCAGTCCCGTCAGCGCGCGAATGGTGGCGTCGGTCGCGGCGAACTTTGCATAAGGCCCCTCGCCGCCAAACCAGCTCGCTTCGAGATGGATCAGGCCGGGATTGGCTTGCCC
>DAIMKE010001275.1:0-2261 GCA_036721875.1 Bradyrhizobium sp.
TGTTTTCCCGCGTCGGCGCGGCCGATGACCTCGCGCGCGGGCGCTCCACCTTCATGGTCGAGATGGTCGAGACCGCCGTCATCCTCAACCAGGCCAGCGAGCGCTCGCTGGTGATCCTCGACGAGATCGGCCGCGGCACGGCGACGTTCGACGGCCTGTCGATCGCGTGGGCGGCAATCGAGCACCTGCATGAAGCCAATCGCTGCCGCGCGCTGTTCGCCACGCATTATCACGAGCTGACCGCGCTCTCGGCAAAACTTCCGCGGATGTTCAACGCGACCGTGCGGGTCAAGGAATGGCAGGGCGACGTCGTGTTCCTGCATGAGGTGCTGCCCGGCTCGGCCGACCGCTCCTATGGCATCCAGGTCGCGAAACTCGCGGGCCTTCCTCCAGCCGTGATCGCGCGCGCCAAATCGGTGCTGGCCAAGCTCGAGGCACAGGACCGCGGCCAGACCGCGCGCGCGCTCGCCGACGACCTGCCGCTGTTCGCCGTCCCCTCCCGCGCCGCCGCCGAGCCCGCGCCACCAAGCGAGGCGGAGCTCTTGATGGAAGCCGTGAGGGCGCTGCATCCCGACGAGATGTCGCCGCGCGAGGCGCTGGACGCGCTCTATGCCCTGAAGGCGAAACTGCCGAAGGGCTGACGATCCGTAGCCCGCATGAGCGCAGCGACATGCGGGGCGACGCTGACTCCGGCCCCGCATGTCGCTTCGCTCATGCGGGCTACGAAACGAAAAGCGTGCGGCTCTTATCCCGCAAACGGCTGGATCAATTTCAGCTTCGCCGCGAAGCGGATGCTGCGCTTGCCTGCCAGCGCCGTCGCCTCGATCTCGGCACCCTCGGCACCACAGCGGCCCGAGAAGCCGATGCCGACCTCACGACCGCCGAACAGCGGGTGCTCGTCCTTTGCCGGCGTGTGCTCCTGGTTGACGAACTCGCCCTTCCAGCGGCCGTTCGCGGAGGTGTAGGCGCCGAGATAATAAAAGAACGCGTCGCCGCCGAGGATGCGGCCATCCTTCAGCAGCATCACGCCGGTCTGTCCGCCGGCGATGCCGTCCAGCATCCGGATGTCGATCGAGTAAAGCCCGCTGGCGATGCCGCCTTCACCGACCTCTCCCGGCGGCGGAATGTCGTCATTGCCGAGCGGCGTCATGACCGCGCGGAACACCGAGCCGGCATCTTCCACGACGCAGCCCGCGAAGTGCCAGACGTCGCCCTGCGGCTTGCCGCGTATGCTGATCGTGACTGCGTCGGAACTGACAAGCATCCTCCGATGCGGCGACGGGCTGTGGCGACGCGTTCTCAGCTTGGCGATGATTTCGCCGTCGACCATTTCGTAAGTGCCGAAGTGGGCGAATGCCGTGTTACCTCCGAGCATCGTTCCGGCATGGGCGTACAGCACGCTGCGGCCGGTGCCGCCGCTGATATCGTACTCGACCTTGTACAGTCCCTCCACCGCGCGCCCTCGTTCGGCCCCGCTGCCAGTCTAGCGGGTATGATCGCGATCGGTAACCATCAAACTTTCGGCTCGGCCTGCGCAGCCTTCCTGCGCCCGAGCCACCACAGGCCCAGGTTCCAGCCAATGCAGGTCGCGAGTGCGAGGCTGAGCCCCACGGCCGAACCAAACTGCAATGCCGCGACATGCAATACCGCAATCGCGATGCCCAATCCTATCAGTCCCCACGCGCTGTTGGCGAGCACGGCAGCCGTCGGCGGGCCGCCGATGCGCGGGTGAAGGATCAGCATCATCGACGTGAACACGATCGGGAACAGCGCGATCATGCCGCTCACCTTGGGGCCGACCCAGCCCGACGTGGTGACCACGGTCGCGACAAGTGTTGCGACCAGCGAGGCCCGCAGTGGGATGTCGTACCAGCGCCGCCGGATCGGCGGCATCCGGGCGTGGCGATAACGCGCGAGCAGCGGCACGCAGATGCCAAACGCAATGGCGTTCGCGATCAGCCCGCCAGCCAGCGACCATTGCACCGAGCGGATGATCGCGGCGAGCACGAACCACACACCGACCGCCGCGGTGCAGCTCAGCAGCGCGCCGTGGCGCTGCGCCAGCACGACATAGGTTAGCCCCAGGAAGATCGTCGCGGCGTTGATCGGCAGGCTTGCGAGCGCGCCTTCGGCGATGAAGGCCGCATCATGGTCGAGTGCGAGGAATACGTAGGACGGCCCCGCCGATATCGGCAGGGTTGCGATCAAACGCGCCGATCACCGGACCCGATCGTTCGGTGACGACGGAGGCCGTCACCACG
>DAIMKE010001276.1:0-2257 GCA_036721875.1 Bradyrhizobium sp.
CCGTCGGGCCCCAGCATCGACATCGGAAACACCGGCTGCGCCAGGCACCAATGCGTGGTCCATGGCGCGGCGTCGCCGGTCTTGGGCTCGCCGATGTCCTGGAACAGCGTCGCGCGGAGGCCCTTTACCAGTTGCGCGGTGACGATGTCGGTGGCTTCGGTCGTGCGGCCGATCCATTGCCGCAGATGGTCGAGATCGAGTTTTTCGGCGGCTTGGGTCATGACTGGCTCTTGGCACGAGGAGCTTTGGGCAATTCGGCGTGCTCGCCGATGGCGGGAACGGCGCCGTAGTGCCGCTCTTCATCGACAAAGATCGCGGCGGGCGCGGCATAGCTCACCTTGCCGTTCGGCGTATCGACCTCGATCCGGCGCAGATGCGGATGCACGGAAAGGTCGGCCATCGTATTCACTTCGGCGAACGCGATGTCGGCCTCGTCGAGGCGCTTCAGCAACTCCACGCGCGTCATCGAAGCGAAACTGTCCGCGACCGTCTTGTCGGTGAGTGCGCGGTTGCGCACGCGCTCGACCATGTTGGCAAACCTGGGATCATTGGGCAGGTCGGGCTGGCCGAGCACTTCGGCGCAAAGTTTCTTCCATTCGCGCTCGCTCTGGATCGAAATCAGAATGCCCTTGCCATCCCTGGAATTGAACACGCCGTAGGGCGCGATCGAGGGATGCGCCAGCGCCATCCGCTTCGGCGGATTACCGGCTTCCGAATTGATCAGTGGCACCGCCATCCAGTCGGCCATCACGTCGAACATCGAGATCCGGATGTCCGCGCCCTTGCCGGTACGCCCGCGCGCGATCAGCGCCTCGAGGATCGAGGCATGCGCAGTGGCGCCGGTCGCGATATCGACGACGGAGATGCCGACGCGCGACGGCCCTTCCGGCCCGCCGGTGATCGAGGCGAGGCCGCTCTCGGCCTGGATCAGCAGATCGTAGGCCTTGCGGTCGGCATAGGGGCCGTCATCGCCGTAGCCCGAAATGGTGCAGCAGATCAGCGCCGGATAATCCCGCTTCAGCCGCTCCAGCGAGAAGCCGAGCTTGTCCATCGAGCCGGGCTTGAGGTTCTGCAGCAGCACATCGGCGCTCGCGATCAGCGCTTCGAGATCGGCGCGGCCGTCCTTGGTGGCGAGATCGATCACCACGGAATTCTTGCCGCGGTTGAGCCAGACGAAATAGCTGCTTTGGCCTTTTGCCGCAGCGTCATAGCCGCGGGCGAAATCGCCCTCGGGGCGTTCCACCTTGATGACGTGCGCGCCGGCATCCGCCAGCCGCGAACTGCAGAACGGCGCGGCGACCGCCTGTTCGACGGAGACGACGATCAATCCCTCTAACGGCAACATTTTCTGTTCTCAGTAGGAGCGGGGCAGGCCGAGCACATGCTCGGCGACGTAGGACAGGATCAGATTGGTCGAGATCGGCGCGACTTGATAGAGCCGCGTTTCGCGGAACTTGCGCTCGACATCGTATTCTTCCGCGAAGCCGAAGCCGCCATGGGTCTGCACGCAGGCATTGGCCGCTTCCCATGAAGCGTCCGCCGCCAGCATCTTGGCCATGTTGGCTTCGGCGCCGCAATCGAGTCCGGCCTCATATTTGCGCGTGGCTTCCTTCACCATCAGTTCGGCCGCGCGCATCTGGGCATAGGCCTTGGCGATCGGGAACTGGATCCCCTGATTCATGCCGATCGGACGGCCGAACACGGCGCGCTCTTTGGCGTAGTTGGTCGCCTTGGCGATGAACCATTTGGCGTCGCCGATGCATTCCGCTGCAATGAGAATGCGCTCGGCATTCATGCCTGAGAGGATGTAACGGAACCCCTTGCCTTCGTCGCCGATCAGGTTTTCAGCCGGCACCCGCATGTCCGTGAAGAACACTTCTGTCGTGGCGTGGTTCATCATGGTGCGGATCGGGCGGATCTCCAGACCGTTACCCTTCACCTCGCGCATGTCGACCATGAACACGGACAAGCCATCGGTGCGCTTTTTGGCCTGTTCCTTGGGCGTGGTGCGCGCCAGCAGGACCATCAGGTCGGAATGTTCGGCGCGGCTGGTCCAGATCTTCTGGCCGTTGACGACGTAGTGGTCGCCGTCGCGCTTCGCGACCGTCTTCAGCGAGGAGGTGTCGGTGCCGCTGGTCGGCTCGGTGACGCCGAACGCCTGCAGCCGTAGTTCGCCGCTGGCGATCCCGGGCAGGTACTTCGCCTTCTGGGCGTCGTTGCCATGCCGCAGCACGGTGCCCATCGTGTACATCTGGGC
>DAIMKE010001277.1:0-2256 GCA_036721875.1 Bradyrhizobium sp.
GCTCAACCAGCCCCCGCGGAAGTCACCGTCATTAGCAAGCCGGCGCGCGAGCGCGATCGCAACCATCTGCGCTTCGTGGCCCATCAGCCCTGCCTCGTCTGCGGCCGCAGTCCTTCCGATCCCCATCACATCAAGTTTGCCGAGCAGCGGGCGATGGGGCGCAAGGTCAGCGACCGCTTTACCGTCCCGCTTTGCCGGCTGCACCACCGGGAGCTCCATCGCCGTGGCGATGAACGCGCGTGGTGGCACGTCCACGCGATCGATCCGTTGCCTACGGCGGCAACGCTTTGGGCCATGACCCATACGCCCGAAGGTGCCGAAGCAGGCCTCGAGGGCGAAACAGTCAGCACTCGCCCAAAGCTCGATAGGCGCCGGGTCAGCAATGGAGTTCGTCGCCCTGTTCCGCTTCAGAATGACGAAACGAGCCCGATCTTGAGGTCAAAATGAGCACCTTCCGACAAATCGGCGCCCACCGCAGCGATGCGCAGCGCAGCACCGGCAGTCGAAACGAGGCCATCAACAACGTCAAGAGATCATCGACAACCTCTACGGCAATGCGGTTGCCAATTCCGATTCAGCCGAGCCGACTGGAACTGCGACCGATCACGGCCTGCACGTCGATGCGTAACCTCGAGCAGGCACAGACGAGTTCGATGACCTCGCGCGACCGTACATCCGATTGGCGAAGCGACCGGCCCGCCCTCTCGATCGCCTCATCCGCTATGAGCCAATGCTTTGGCGCCAGGCTTGCCATATCCTGTTCACGCCGCAGCGCCTCGACCGCGCAAGCCGCGGGAAAGGCTGAGGCCGCGCTGGACGGTAGCACGTTAAAGAATGAGCTACCCGCGTTTAGTCGGGACGCGATCCATGGGGGGCGGCTAACATTGGCAATCAAGTGGCCAAATAAGGGTTGGAGGCGGACCGTCACGATTGCAAAAAAGCTATTATGGTCGATCTTTTTTTATGGGGGCGCGGAAGTCCGTCTGCCAACAAGTTTGGCGGGATCTCCCGTCACAAGTGTCGCCGCATCAACGCTCGTCGTAACGATCGATCCTGCACCGATGAGGGCCGCATGTCCGACTTCGACGCCGGGCCCGACAAAAAGCGCGCAGCAATCCAGCACTCACCTGCAATCTTAATTGGAGCACCGACGAACGGGAACGTCACGTCGCGCTAATCATGCGTTCCCGCACGAAGGTAGGATTCTTGTGAGACACGGGATTGCGACCTGATTGATACTTCCGCAACGGAGTAAAAAACTTCTCCACCATAACCGGGGGCCCACCGGCGCTTGCATGCATGTAAGGAGTGACATGCAGAATCTTACACGGCATCTGATAGACGGCAACCGACTGTCGGGCTTAACCACTCTTGGCAACCATCACTTACCGATATCCAGCGGCCTTGGCAATTGCACTTCGCTATCGGAGCGCCGGTTTACGAGCGCAGCTTCCAAGGCCAGCGCGCTTCAGACCCTCTTCTTCCGTCTCCACCATGTCCGAGGGAACTGTGCCTTAGCTGCGCGAAAATCGACGGAGACGTCTGCTTTGACCTCCTGAACGAGGACGACGTCCAGGCACAACTCTAGTCTAGCGCCTCGATCGGCGCCATCGCCGTAGCCTCGCCAAAGCCCGGCGCAGCGCGCCAAGCTCTCCAGGAACAACGACACGACCAAAGCGATCAATTACTGCCTCAGCCGCTGGGATGCGTTTAGCCGCTTCCTTGATGACGGACGGCTTTGCATGTCGAACAATGCTGCCGAGCGTGAGCTGCGGGCTGTCGCCGTGGGCAGACGAAATTGGACCTTCGCCGGCTCCGATGAGCGCGGCCGGCGTGCGGCTGTGATCCACACCCTCATCGCCAACGCCAAGCTCAATGACATCGACCCACAGGCTTGGCTTGCCGACGTGCTGGCGCCTTTCGGATCACCCTGCCCAGCGCATCCACGAACTCATTCCTTGGAATTGGCGACCTCTGAACGTCGCTTACGCCGCATAAGCGCGATCAGCCATCCGCCCAAGATGACCTAACCAGGGGCCGTACACCGGACGCGTACCGCTGACCTACGCGCAGTTCGCATAAGTTGGGCACGGCCCAGCAAAGGCGATCTTGATGCGCCGGGTTCCTCGCCGGCCATCGAAGCTAACGTCAAGGCTAATCGGCCAAGGCTCGCAAAACGGCATAAATCAAAAGCCTGCGCGCCATCGAGGCCTGTGGCTCGTGCAAACTTGGCTGAAGGAGTCCACTGTGCTCTTC
>DAIMKE010001278.1:0-2253 GCA_036721875.1 Bradyrhizobium sp.
CCTATTACGTGGACACCAACGATTGCGGCCCGATGGTGCTGGACGGCCTCATCTGGATCAAGAACCATATCGATCCGTCGCTGACCTTCCGCCGCTCCTGCCGCGAAGGCGTCTGCGGCTCCTGCGCCATGAACATCGACGGCCAGAACACGCTGGCCTGCACCAAGTCGATGCACGACGTGGCCGCCGGCGGCGCGGTGAAGGTCAACCCGCTGCCGCACCAGCCGGTCGTGAAGGATCTCGTGCCTGACCTCACCAATTTCTACGCGCAATACGCCTCGATCGAGCCGTGGCTGAAGACGACCACGCCGACTCCGCAGAAGGAATGGAAGCAGAGCCACGAGGACCGCGAGAAGCTCGACGGCCTCTATGAGTGCATCCTGTGCGCCTGCTGCTCGACCTCGTGCCCGAGCTATTGGTGGAACAGCGAACGCTTCCTCGGTCCCGCCGCGCTGCTGCAGGCAACGCGCTGGGTGAAGGATTCCCGTGACGAAGCCACCGGCGAACGGCTCGACAATCTCGAAGACCCGTTCCGGCTCTATCGCTGCCACACCATCATGAACTGCGCCAAGGCGTGCCCGAAGGGCCTCAACCCGTCGGAAGCCATCGCCGAGCTCAAGCTGAAGATGGTCGAGCGGCAGATTTAGCGAACTGGCTTGGAGCTAGAGTTTGCCGGTGAAGTTGCGCCGCAGCTTGTCGGCGAACCAGATCCCGGCAATGGCAACGAACGAGAGAACGAGCAACTCTCCGGTCAGCAAAAAAGCCTGCTGTGCAGATGACATGAATTCCTCCATTGCCGGCTTTTTCTCGTTCACCGCCTGAATGCCGGCGCGCGACTGACGGGGTAGCGGTCATGAATAGTTTCCCTTCAACCGCCGAGCCGATATTGCGCCAGATCAATTTTGCGACTGTCCGGGACCTTTGACGGGCGCCACCGTCATAGCCTTGAGCGCGCCGGAACCCACGGGAACCTTTTGATCCGGTTCCCGTTGTGCCGCCATGGCCAAAGCAACCGTCAAGTCGTCCGCGAAGAAGCCCTCCGCGAAGAAAACTGCGTCGGGCGGCGACAAGCCGGCTCCCAAGCCGAACGAGCCTGAATCCGAGGAGAACTCGGAATTCGTCGAGGTCATCGCCGAGGACGGCGACCACGTCGAACCGCCGCCGCCCGAGGTCATCGAGCCCGGCCCCGAGATGTCAGAGGAGGAAGCCGCGCAGGCGCGCAAGGACTACCTGCTGACACGGTTCTGGATCAGTGCGCGGGGCTATTGGGGTAAGGGCGGCGACCGGCTGGCGTGGCTGTTCACGATCGGGCTGCTGCTCTTGATCGTTGCCAATGTCGGCTTTCAATACGGCATCAACGTCTGGAACCGCGCGATCTTCGACGCCATCGAGAAGCGCGATTCCGCCACCGTCTACTATCTCGCCGCCGTATTCTTCCCGCTCGCCATCGGCAGCGTATTGCTTGGCGTCGCGCAGGTGTTCGGCCGCATGGGCATCCAGCGCCGCTGGCGCGCCTGGCTGACCAACTCGGTGATATCGCGCTGGCTGGCGAACGGCCGCTATTACCAGCTCAACCTGGTCGGCGGGGACCACCAGAACCCGGAATATCGGATCGCGGAAGATCTGCGGATCGCGACCGACTCGCCGGTGGATTTCGTTGCCGGCGTGACGTCGGCATTCCTTTCGGCCGCAACATTCATCGTCGTGCTCTGGACCATCGGCGGCGCACTGACGGTCACTCTCGGCGGCTCGACCGTCACCATCCCGGGCTTCCTCGTGATAGCCGCAGTGATCTACGCCGCGATCGCCTCGGGCTCGATCATGACGATCGGGCGCAGCTTCGTGCAGGTGTCCGAGGACAAGAATCAGGCCGAAGCCGAATACCGCTACGCGCTGACGAGGGTTCGCGAGAACGGCGAAAGCATCGCGCTGCTCGGCGGCGAGCAGGAGGAGCGCGACGGCATCGACAAGACTTTTTCGAAAGTGCTGCGGCAATGGGCGCGGCTGGCTGGCCAGCACATGCGCACCACGCTGGTGTCGCAGGGATCGAACCTGATCGCACCTGTCGTGCCGCTACTGCTGTGCGCGCCAAAATTTCTCGACGGCAGCATGACGCTCGGGCAGGTGATGCAGGCGGCTTCCGCCTTCACCATCGTACAGACCGCGTTCGGCTGGCTGGTGGACAATTATCCGCGGCTGGCCGACTGGAACGCCTGCGCGCGCCGCATCGCGTCGCTGATGATGGCGCTCGAC
>DAIMKE010001279.1:0-2252 GCA_036721875.1 Bradyrhizobium sp.
GAGCCCCACAGCGAAATGTGATCGGGGATCTTCGCGGGCCAGCCGACCGCGCCGAAATAGATCGCGTCGTGCTTGCCGATCTTCGCTTTCCAGTCCTCCGGCATCATCTCGCCGTGCTTTTCGTAATAGTCCCAGGACGCGAAGTCGAAATGGTCGAAGTGCACGGCGACGCCATGTTTCTTCGCCGCCGCCTCCAGCACGCGCAGGCCCTCCGGCACGACTTCCTTGCCGATGCCGTCGCCGGGAATGACCGCGATCCGATACTGCTTTTTGGGGCTCATCGAGAGTTTCCTTACTTGTCTTTGCCGGGCCGGCCAATGCCGCTTATTTGATTGCCTTGCAATGGACCAAAGCCGCCGCTTGCGCAACGCTGCACTGCAATGTTGACCGCCGCGGCGCCTCAAGCCTAACAATTTGCGGCCCTTCTTTCCTACCTCCCCCTCACCCAAGCGAGTATTCCCATGGATCTGCATCTGCGTGGCAAGCGCGTCCTGATCACCGGCGCCTCCAAGGGCATTGGCGCGGCGGCGGCCGAAGCCTTTGCCGAGGAAGGCTGCGACGTCATGCTGGCCGCCCGCAACGGCGAGATGCTGAAAGCGCTGGCCGAGCGGCTGCGCTCCGCGCACCAGATCGGCGCCACCACCCATGTCGTGGACCTGCGCAAGCCCGAGGACCTCGCCCGGCTTGCAAAGGATGCCGCCGACATCGACATCCTCGTCAACAATGCCGGCGATATTCCGGGCGGCTCGATCGACAAGATCGACGAGGCCACCTGGCGTCACGCCTGGGAGCTGAAGGTGTTCGGCTACATCAACCTCACCCGCACGATCTATGCGCAGATGAAGGCGCGCGGCGGTGGCGTCATCGTCAACGACATCGGCGCGGCCGGTGAAAAATTCGACGCCAACTATATCTGCGGCAGTGCGGGCAACGCCGCGCTGATGGCGTTCACCCGTGCGCTCGGGGGCAAGAGCCTCGCCGACAACATCCGCGTGGTCGGCATCAATCCCGGCCTCGTCGGCACCGACCGCCACGTGACGCTGCTGAAAACCCGGGCCAAAAACCAGTTCGGCGACGAGAGCCGCTACAAGGAATTCCAGAAGAACATGCCCCTCGGCCGCCCCGCCCACGCCCGGGAGATCGGCGACCTGATGGCGTTCCTGGCATCGGATCGCGCCGGTTACACGTCGGGGGTGATCTATACGGTGGATGGCGGGTATACGGCGGGATGGGGTTAGGCCCACTGCCCCCACCGTCATTGCGAGGAGCGAAGCGACGAAGCAATCCATGTCTCAACTTGCGGCGCTATGGATTGCTTCGCTGCGCTCGCAATGACGACTTAGCTTCGTAGGATGGGTAGAGCGCAGCGAAACCCATCATCTGTCAGAGCTTGAGATTGATGGGTTTCGCTGCGCTCTACCCATCCTACAGTTCACCCCGTCGTCCGCTCGAACAACTGCCGGATCAGCGTCGTGATCCGCCCTTTCGGCGACATCATCTCGTGCATGATCGTGAAGTGATCGGCACCTGGAATTTCCTCATACGTCACCGGCAAACCATACTTGGCACGGTGGCCGGCAAAATCGGCAGTCTGCTTGCGCAGCAGCGGCAGTTCGGCGCTGCCGACCACCAGCGACAGCGGCTTTAATGGACCGCCTTCCCAAGTCATCGGCGAGTTGCGGCGCGAGGTTGCCTCATCTGCCCGCAGTTTGTCATTGAGGTAGGAGTGGCGGATCGGTTCGAGGTCGTAGATGCCTGATATGGCCATGCCTGCCCTCACCTTCGGATGCGACAGCGCCATCGCAGTCAGATGCCCGCCGGCGGACCAGCCGGAGACCACGATGCCTTCGGCCGCGGCGCCAAGCGCGGGCAGTTGGCCGCTGAGGAAGCCGATACCGGCGTGAATTTCGGCGACGATCTCGTCCAGCGTCGCATCCGGTGCCAGCGTGTAGCCGATCAGCGCGACATTGATGCCGTGCGCCATCGGCCCTTCGGCGACCACGGTGAAGACCTCCTTCGACCGCATCTGCCAGTAACCGCCGTGAATGAACAGCAGCGTCGGCGCCCCGTCAGCCGCTTTCAGGAAATCGATCCGGTTGCGCTCGCGCGGGCCATATCGCAAATCGATAGTATCGGGAAAGCGCTTGCGCATCTCGCCGGAACGCTGCTCCCAGCCGGTGACCATCTCAAGGCTGCCAGCCACGGCAACGCTGTTGTTGAGGCCGAGGTCCCGCGCCTCCTGGCTCATCGTG
>DAIMKE010001280.1:0-2247 GCA_036721875.1 Bradyrhizobium sp.
CGAGAGCAGGATGAAGTGGATCACGATCGCCAGTCCGAACAGGAACGTGAAGAGCATGATCAACGCGCGCCGCGGGTCGAACAGAAGCCAGATTCGCCACATGTTTGTTGCCTCCCGTCAGGTCAAATAGGAGATGGAAACTTGGGCGAAGTGCTGGATGCTATCCAACGCCGTGGTCTTGTAGCCGCCCGGGCCTGGCAGCCAGGGACGCCACATCCACGCGAGGATGTGGGCAACCACCGCGACAGCCGTGAAGAGAAAGAAACTCGTCATGAATATCGTGTGGAATTCCTTGGCTTCAGCTTCGGATAGCCCCGAGATGGAACCGTCCTTCATTTGGTGTCCTCCTGGTAATGGCCTTGCGGCCGTTCGCCGCCCGAGCGTGGGCGACAGCGAATGCCGGATCGCCTGAGATACGGCAGCTTTCCATCCGGCAACGCCGGACGAAACCCGATTACAAACCCATGAACGAAGAGGCCACCCAGACGCCGGCGGCGCTGCTGGCTTCCTTGAAAATCGATGTCCGAATGCCGGTCTCGCCGGAGGTTGCGCTCTTACGCCACGGCATCAGCCGCGTGAGGATTGCCCCCGCAAGAGACAACAGGTAACAGGCGCCGAACATGAGCCGGTACTCAATGGTCCGGTGCTCAGCCAACATTTTCGCGCGACGGCCAGTGTGGACATAATCGGACATCGACGTCACCTCCCGATCGTGCTGTTGCACATGCAAATAGGGTATCGCTGGATATAGATTGGCCTCGATCATTCTCATGCGGGCAGCCCATCCATCAGCGCGGCGCGCGCTTTCGCGACCAGCTCCGTGGTAACGCGCCCTTCCCCTGCTCGGCGCGCACCGCTCTCGGCGGCATCGCGCAAGCGCTTGGCAGCGGAGATACGAACCAGAACCGGATGCGCCTCGAGCACTTCATCGAGCAGGGCCTTGGCCTCGTCGCTCCAGAGGATTTCCTCGTGCAGGCGGGCGGGCGTCGGATCGACCCGGTCGAGGTCTGCAGCCAGCGGAAGGATATTGAACAGCGCATCGAACAGCGCGTTGCAGACTTCCTGCACGAGATACGTGGCGCCGGAATAACCCATGAACGGCGTGCCGGTATGACGGCGAATAACTGCGCCTGGAAAAGAGGCCGGCACATAGATCGCCCGGCCTCCGGCCTCGGCCAGATACATGCGCTCGTTGTAGCTGCCGAACAGGATGAGCGGCGGCTTTTCCCGCACCGCCGATCGCACAGCGTCGTTGTCCGGCTTGATGCCTGCCTTGCGTGCAAAGGAAAACGTGCACGGCAGCCCCATCTCGGTTTCCAGAAAATTCCTCACCCCGCGCGCATAGGTTTCGTTCGCGACGATGGCAAAGCTCGCGGTGCCGAAGAAGTCCTGGGTGACGGAACGCCAGAGGTCCCATAGCGGCTTGATGGTGGTGTGCTTCTCGCGCTCGATGAAGGGCTCGGGGTCGATGCCCAGAAGTTCGCCAAGCTTGCGCAGGAATTTCGTGGTCGAGTGCAGACCGATCGGAGCCTGCAGGTACGGCCGCTCCAGCGTCTCGCACAGCATCCGGCCGAATTCGCGATACATGCAGACGTTGACGTCGGCGTTGATGAGCTTTGGAATATCCGCGAGGTGGCTTCCAAGCGGGAATACCATATTGATGTCGGCGCCGATGCCCTCGATCAGCCGACGAAGTTCGGCGAGGTCGGATGGCATGTTGAAGGTGCCGTAGATCGGTCCGATGATATTGACCCGCGGCTTGACGCCGTCGGCGCGCGGCTTGCGCTCCGGGATTTTCCTGACGCCGTACTCTTTCCAGAGCCAGACGATGGCTCGGTCGGCGCACTGCCACTGGTCCTCGTCGATGGTGCGCGGCAGGAAGCGCTTGATATTTGTTCCCTCGGGCGTAACGCCGCCGCCGATCATCTCGGCGATCGATCCGGTGACCACGACCGCCGGCAGATGGGGATCGAGCACACGATGGGCGCGCTTCATCGCCCCTTCGGTGCCGGTCTGGCCCAGCTCTTCTTCGCCAAGGCCAGTCACGACGATCGGCAGCTCATGCGGCGGCAGCGCATCGGTATAGTGCAGCACTGAGGTGACCGGCAGGTTCTCGCATCCGACCGGGCCGTCGATGATGACCTGCATGCCCTTCACGGCGGTGAAGGTGTAGACCGCCCCCCAATAGCCACCCGCGCGATCATGGTCGAGGACGAGCATCAGATCATCTCCTCGGCTTTGCGCTTC
>DAIMKE010001281.1:0-1694 GCA_036721875.1 Bradyrhizobium sp.
CGGGGGCCACCTTCATACCCCTCGGGCTACTCGTCGAACTGACGCTCTATGCGTTCGTCCTGCGGCGTGCGGCGCTCGATCGCGCGAGCCATGCGGTTGGCGCGCACCGCGTCGCGCAGGCGTGATTCTGATTGTTCCGGCGTGTGGATAGAACCATTCTGCACGGGTGCAGTGCAGTAGAGGTTTTCGACTTTTTCCATTCCGCAGGCCTTGCGACGTATTGATATCGGCATCATTGTTTAGCCGCGTTGCGGCGCGAAAGCGCTTGCGTCCACCGCGTGCGTGCTTCCCCTCGACCGAGGAAATTCCAGATACGATGTACAAGCTCTATTCGATGCAGCGCTCCGGCAACAGCTACAAGGTCCGTCTTGCGCTGGCACTGCTGAACGCGCCGTATCAGGCGATCGAGATCGACATTCTGAGCGGCGAAAGCCGGACGCCGGATTTTCTTTCGAAGAACCCGAGCGGCCAGGTGCCTCTGCTGGAAGTCGCCGAAGGCCGCTATCTCGCCGAGTCCAATGCCATCCTCTGGTATGTCTGCGGCGGCACCTCGCTGGCGCCGGAATCGCGAATCGAGCGCGCCGAAGCGCTGCAATGGATGTTCTTCGAACAGCACGCGCTGGAGCCCAATATCGGCGCCGCCTATTTCTGGCTGTCCCTGGTCAAGGGCGGCCGCGCCTTGCAGACGCATGCGCTGGAGGACTGGATGGAGCGCGGCTATGCGGCGCTCCAGGTGATGGAGAACCACCTCAAGACCCACGCCTATTTTGCCGCCGGCCAGCTCACCGTCGCCGACATCGCACTGTATGGCTACACCCACGTCGCCGACCGCTGCGACTACGATCTGGCCACCTTCCCCGCCATCCGCGCCTGGCTGCGGCGGGGGCGAACAGACCCCGGGTTTCGTCGCCATGGGCTGGCGGGCCGAAGTCGATGATCCCGCCCAGATCGCCGCGGGCGCCTGACCGCTCACTTTCGCGCGAGAACGCTACCAAAGGTTAACAACAATGGGCACAACAATAACCGTTGCCCTGATTTCGCCGTTATCGATGCTCCTGCCGCCGCAATATTGCCCGCCATAGTGGCGAAGTTGACGGAAATCGCGGAGTGATTCGCCCCGCGTCTCTAAGGATTTGGACCATGATGCGGTTGCCCGGCACGGTCGGTTTTGCGAACCACCCCGCGCCAGTTGCTTCTCCCCGATTGGCCAGCGCCATCGCCGCTTCGCTGGCGATCGGCACCTTGTCGCTGTGCCTTGTGGTCACGCTGACGGTGTTGTCGATAAGGGTTACCATCGCGATGCCGATCCCCGGCTAGTTCCGGGCGTTTCGCATTGTTCGCAAGGCAACCCGCGATGCCCGGCATCGCCATTGGAGCTGGATGAAAGCATTTCACGGCGTTGCGGCCGTCTTGCTCACGGCGGCTATCATGTTAGCGGCCTCGATGGTGGTCACCCCCGCCGCGCGCGGCCAGCAGGCTGGTTTCGGCTCGTCGGCGGGTGAACTCGAGGTGCGGACCATCGCCAGGGGCCTCGGCTACCCGTGGGCACTGGCATTCCTGCCCGACGGCAAGATGCTGGTGACCGAGCGGCCGGGCCGCATGCGGATCGTCACGGCGAACGGCCAGATCTCGCCGCCGCTCAAGGGTGTGCCGGACGCCTGGGCTTCGGGCCAGGGCGGCCTCCTCGACGTCGT
>DAIMKE010001281.1:1704-2244 GCA_036721875.1 Bradyrhizobium sp.
CACCGACAAATCCTTCGCGGAAAACAGGACGATCTATTTCTGCTTCGCCGAACGAACCGACGGCGGCGGGCGCACCACGGTCGCGCGCGCGAAACTGAACGACGGCAACGGCAGCCTCGACGATGTCAGGATCATCTTCCGTCAGCAGGGACCTTTGTCGTCAGGCAATCACTTCGGCTGCCGCATCGCGCAGGCCGACGACGGCAATCTGTTCGTGGGACTGGGCGATCACTTCACCCACCGCGACCAGGCGCAGAACCTCGGCAACCATCTCGGCAAGCTGATCCGGATCGCCCCCGATGGATCGGTGCCATCTGGCAACCCGTTCGCCGGCCGCGCCGACGCGAAGCCGGAAATCTGGAGTTATGGACACCGCAACATTCAGTCGCTCGCGATCAATCCTGTTTCCGGCGAGCCCTGGGAAATCGAGCACGGACCGCGCGGCGGCGACGAGGTCAACGTCGTCGGCAAAGGAAAGAATTACGGCTGGCCGGTGATCGGCTACGGCATCGATTATTCGGGCGCGAAGATTCACGCCGG
>DAIMKE010001282.1:0-2241 GCA_036721875.1 Bradyrhizobium sp.
ATCTAATAAGTAGCGGTGGCGCGATACCGACCGCCTTTGCGAAAGCTCGGCGAAATTGCGGCTCAGTCCGTCCCCGGGTCGGCCGAGAGATCCGGATAGCGTTCGCGAAGCAGCTCAAGGAACGGACGCAGCGATGGATTGTCGTTGGCCTGCCGCCAGTAAGCGCGGAAGCCCAGCCGCGTCGGTCCTTCGGCGTCATGCACCTCCCGGAAGGTGACGCCTGGATAGGCTGCGCCCGTGGCACTTTCCAATACCAGGAGAATGCCCCAGTCCACGCCAACCAGGGAGAGAAGCCGGTCGAGCCCCACATCATGGCGAAGCAGCGTACAAGAATCTGATGACCCGAATTTGCTGATGAGGAGCTTCACGAATTCTGGTCCCGGGCCGCGCTGCGACGTCAAAAGCTGTTCGCGCCTCAGTTCACCCCAGTGAACCACATCACGCGCTGTCAACGGATGGTTCGCGGGGAGAGCAGCGACGACGCGCTCGCTCCAGAGCAATAATGACCTATCGATCCATCTTGGATTGAGCTCGGCCACGACGGCTACGTCAACGGCGGAGCTCGCGAGATCCGAAATCAGGTGGTCGCTTGCCCCGTCGATAAATTGTCTATCGACATCAGGGAAGCGTTGGCGATGCTCGAGGAGAGTGGCCCGGAGATTGCCGGTTGAGAGGGAAGTGTGGATGCCGATAGTCAACCGACCACTCTCGCCACGCGAGCGCGTCTTGACACGAACCGTGATTGCTTCCGCCTCTTCCATGAAGCGCCGGGTAGCATCGAGGAATTCCTGTCCCTCAACGGTGGGTCGCGTGCCGCCGTTTGTGCGCTTGAACAGCGTGATACCCAACTTGTATTCGAGATTGCGCAGGCGGCGACTGAGAGTCGGCTGCTTGATTCTGAGTGCCTCCGCTGCTTGGCGGAGGCTTCGATGCTGGGAAACAATGATCGCCCAGCGTAAATCGCGAAATTCCACTGGCACAGCTGAAACCTATGGTGGGTTGTCCCGTGAACAGATTTCTTGGGTCATTCCGTCTGTACGGCTTGTGGTTGGTCCGAGCGTCAAGTGATGTTGAACACGATAGCCTTGAAATACGGCCGGTGCCCCGTCATCGCGACGGATTGGACAGGAGACAGCGATCGTGCGCTTTGGCAGCAAAACACGCTCAAGTTCTTCTAGTGGGATGTCGAGCTGGTCGGCGACCGACACGAATTGCTGACGAGCCATTTGAAAGACGGGCCCGCTGTAGATCGATGGGCTTTGCATCGAGCGTTCAAAAATTCGTCAGACCAGCAGGATGATCGCCTTCGCGATTTCGTTGATCGCCTCAGCTTGCAATCAATTGCTCCTTGTTCAGTCTGAACGCCGCCGCGCGACGGTGGCCCTCCAATCCTTCGGCCGCGCTTTGCCGTGCCGCTCGCTGGTGGGGCGAGAGACGCGACACCGCGTTCGTCCAGCCACTTATGCGTAGAGATCTTGAGGGTAGGAGCCAACCCAGAGTCCGCCCGTATATCGACCCGCAGCCCTCGTCGGCAGTGTGTGGTTGGAGCTCTCTCGCGGTTCAGACCGCAAGGCATACGTACTTCAACTCCGTGAACTCCAAGATTCCATGATGAGAACCTTCGCAGGAGTTTCCGCTTTCTTTGACGCCACCAAACGGTGCAAGCTCAGTTGAAATTGCGCCTGTGTTGATACCTACCATTCCATAGTCTAGCCGCTCGAGCACTCGGAAAATGCGGCTTACATCGCGAGCATAGAAATAGGCCGCCAAGCCCGCTGTGGTATTGTTTGCTGCCGCAATAACTTCGTTTTCGGTCTCGAAACGAAAGACTGCAGCTAGCGGTCCGAATGTCTCCTCTTGGGCCAGCAGCATGTCTTCGGTCGCGCCCCTGAGGACGGTTGGTTCAAAGAAAGTGCCGCCAAGTGCATGCCGGTCGCCACCCAATTCTATCGACGCCCCCTTCGAGACAGCATCTTTGAGGTGCGCTTGAACCTTTGCCAATGCTCGTTCGTTGATCAGGGGACCTTGATCGACGTCCGGGTCGAGTCCGTCACCCACGCGCAACGCGCCAACCCTGGAAACCAGCCTGCTGACAAAGGCATCATAAATTCCGGCCTGGACATAGATTCTATTGGTGCAGACGCACGTTTGACCCATGTTACGATACTTCGATACCAGCGCCCCTTCGACTGCGGCTTCGATATCAGCATCATCGAAGACGACGAAAGGTGCGTTCCCACC
>DAIMKE010001283.1:0-2240 GCA_036721875.1 Bradyrhizobium sp.
CCGCACGATCCGATCCATACTTCTCGAACGCGACGATGCGTCCGCCCTTGCGGCCGACCGCCTGCTTGAAGGCTGCTTCCACCACGTTGCCATAGGCATTTTCAGGCAGCATCGCCGCAAAGGACTTCTTGCCGATGCTGGCGGAGTAATCGACGATCCGGTTGACGTCGGATTCCGGCAGGAAGCTCAGGAGATAGACACCGCGTCCGGCGATGCTGGAATCGGTCGAGAACGCGATCACCGAGATGCCGCGGGTGCGCGTCAGTTGCGCGGCTGAAGGGACCGAGCCTGCGAACAGCGGACCCAGAATGATCTCGCTGCCTTCGTCGAGCGCCTGCTGGGTGGCCTGCTGCGCGCCTTGCGGCGTCGCGCCGTCATCCTTGATCAGGAGCTGGATGTTGGGATTCTGGAATTCCGCCAGCGCCATCTCGGCGGCGTTCTTCATCGATTGCGCGGCGACGCCGGCATTGCCGGCGGCCGAGAGCGGCAGCAGCATCCCGACCTTGACCTGGCCGGTGCCGACCGCGAGCGGTTGCTGCGGCGGCCCGGCAGGTCCGGCGTTCTCGATTGATCCGAACGAGTTCTGAGCCCCGGAGCACGCGCCAAGCAGGGGTGCGCCGAGCATGAAGCCAACCACCGTCCGCCGGGTCGCTCCCGGCAGCCGCGGATCCAAAGATCCAGGCTTGCGATTGAACGGGCCTACCATCGTCTCTCTTCTCTTGACCGACCGCCGTCGGCCAGAACTCCGGCCATCTGGGACCAAGGCTCCTGAACCGCTCCTGAACCCAATGCCGGATTCAGCACAAAGTCGAGAAATAGTTAACTAAAACAAAAGGATTATGGGCTCCCCCGGCGCCATTGCCGGTACAGGAGCCTATCTCCTCAATCCTTGCCCGGAACCATCCAGCCCATCCCACGGTGGCGCTGACGCTGCGAGCCCTCTAGAATTGCATTATGCGCCCAAAACCCAGTTCCAACTACGGTGCCGAGGCCGAACCGGGTTCGGCACACAGAACATTTTTGATCGGCGGCCAGGTCGTCAGCGCCCCGAAGCCGAAGCCCGGCCTTTATCTGGTGGCGACCCCGATCGGCAATCTCGGCGACATCACGTTGCGTGCGCTTGAAACGCTGGCCGGCGTCGACATCATCGCGTGCGAGGACACCCGCATCACCCGCCGCCTGACCGAACGCTACGGAATTTCAGCGGAACTCAAGCCATACCACGAGCACAACGCCGTGATGGCGCGGCCAAAAATCCTGGAAAAGCTGGCGCAGGGCGCGTCGATTGCGCTGGTCTCCGACGCCGGCACGCCGCTCATTTCCGATCCAGGCTTCAAGCTGGTGCGTGAGGTCTGCGCCGCCGGTCACGCCGTGATCGCGGTGCCCGGCGCATCATCGGTGCTGACGGCGCTCTCGGTGGCAGCGCTGCCGACCGACCGCTTTTTCTTCGAGGGATTTTTGCCTTCCAGGGAAGTTTCGCGCCGGACGCGGCTTGCCGAGCTCGCCCGCATCGACGCCACGCTGGTGATGTTCGAATCCGGCAACCGCGTGCAGGAGACGCTGGCCGATCTTGCGGACATCATGGGCGGACGAGACGCGGCGATCTGCCGCGAACTGACCAAGATGCACGAACAGGTTTCGCGCGCACCGATCGCGGAATTGGCGAAAGCCGCCGCCACGCTGGAAACGCGCGGCGAGTTCGTGCTGGTGGTCGGGCCGCCCCGCGCCGACGAGCAGGCGATGACGCAGGACGACCTCGACAATCTGTTGCGCGCATCGCTCGCACAGGGCAGCGTCAAGGATAGTGTCGCGCATGCGGTCGAACTTTCGGGCCGGCCGCGCCGCGAGGTCTACGCCCGCGCGCTGGAGCTTGCCAAAGAAACCCGAGGCGACAATGGCGAAGACTGACGGTACCTCGCCGCCGGACAAGTCCGCAAACCCTGCCTCGCCGGCACGGGTCGCGGCGTTCCGCACCGGGCTTTCGGCCGAAAGCCAGGCCGCGGCCTTCCTGATCGCCAAAGGCTACCGCATCCTCGCAAAACGTTTCCGCACGCCCCATGGCGAGATCGACCTGGTGGCGAAGAAGCGCAATCTTTTGGCCTTCATCGAGGTCAAAGCCCGCGCCAGCCTCGATGAGGCCGCCTACGCGGTGACGCCGCGCCAGCAGGCCCGCATCATCGATGCGGCACAGGGCTGGCTGGTGGCGCATCCCGAGCATGCCGAATTCGACCTGCGTTTCG
>DAIMKE010001284.1:0-2238 GCA_036721875.1 Bradyrhizobium sp.
GCACCAGGCCTAGGCACATGAACGACAGCGCGCGGTAGACGCCCGTCAGTGTCGACATGTCGATCAGGAACGCCTTGCCGATCGTCAGGGCAATGACCGCGGCGGACGCCAGACGCGCGCGCTGCGAGTTGAACAGAACGCCGACGCCGAGCAGCACCACGCCGAATGCGAGCCACGCGATCGAATAGGTGTATTGCTCGGCCCCGGTGGTCGGTCCGGTGGACAGGACCGGGCCGTGATAGATTCTCCTAATTTCCAGCGTCACGTAAGCGAGCGCGAGAATGAGCGCGCCCGCTGCGATCGTGTTGGCGTAGGCGACCGGGCGCCGGCCCGCCACCGCATAGGACAGCAGGAGCGCCAGCACGGCGGGCAGGGCATAGCCGAGCAGCAGCAGGTTGATGACGGCGCCGCCGACGTCGATGTACCAGAGAAGCGGGTTCTCCAGCATCAGCAGCCCGAACACCGCCGCCAGGCCTGCGAATGCCGTGAGCAGGATCGCGCCGGCGTTGTGGATGACGCTGCCGGTGCGGATGCGCAGGCGCTCGAGCCCGATTGCCATCGCCAGCGCGACGCAGACCTGCAACGCAACCTCGGTGAGGCCGGCGCTCTGGCGATAGACGTCGCCATTGTTGACGGCGTGGCGGATCTGCAGGAACGCCAGCAGCACCGTGAACAGGATCGCCGCCGATTCCACCGTCCGCAGCGGCGCATCGTCGCCACCGCGGCGCAGCAAGATGCTTCCAGCCCAGAACGAGAGTGCCGGAATGCCGTAGCCCCACAACAGCCAGTTGAAGATCGGCGTGGTGCCGACCGCGTTGCCGACAATGCGCGGCTCATAGCCGATCCGCAGCACCACGATCGCAGCGAGTATCGCGGCCAGCGAGCGCAGGAACGAAATCGGCCGCTGGGTCGAAATCCAGGCGGTACCTGCGGACATCAGCGCCAGCGCAATCGTGAGCCAGCCTTTCTCCAGCGCAAAGGTCAGCGCCAGCGCCAGCGCTGCGAGCGCACCGGTGGCAAACAGCGCGATCGAGGCCTGCAGCCCCGGACGGTCTTCGCGTTTGGCAAGAATCTCGGTTGCGGCGGCATAGGCCGCGGCGAGGGCGACCGCGACGATGGCGAACGGAATCGAGCGGTCGAGATGCGCGATGCGGGCGTAGAGCGCAACCAGCAGCGCGAGCGGCGTGAACACCGCGGCTGCGGACCAGATCACCGGTATGATCGGCCCCGAGAAGCGGCCCTGCGCCAGGAAGCCCGCAACGCCAAAACCTGCGGCGAAGATCGCGGCCGACACCAGATGCAGCGACACCGATCCGTCCGTGGCGTTCGGTCCGATGCCCTGAAGCGGGCCGCCGGGCAGCACCAGCATGTCGGCATTGGCGCGAACGGCCCATTCGGCGAACACGACGAACACCAGCGCAGCCGCGGCCCCGACGGCCCCAGTTGCGGCATCGCTGCGCCAGGCGACCAGCAGGGTGCCGGCCACCAGCAGGCCGAACACGATCATCGCGGTGTCGGCATGGAAACCGTTCAGCACGATCAGCGTGGCGCCAAACAGATATGCCGCGAGCGAACCGGACGAGATCGGCTCGACCTGACTTGGCTCTGCCGGCGGGCCGAACATGAAGCCGCATACGACAAGCAATGCGGCAAGGATGAAGCCTGCAAGGACATGGAAGGCGTGCGGGCCGATCATCGACGGTCCGCATTGCAGGCAGGGGAACGTCCACAGCAGCGCGAACGCGATCGTGGTGACCGCGAGCCACCGCCACAGCCGCACGCGCGCCAGACCGAAGGCTGCCGCGGTGACGATGGCGAGATAGATATACAGCGCCCAGTAATCCGGCTTGTCTGACGATACCAGGACGGGCGTGATGAAGGCGCCGACGACGCCGAGACCGGCGAGCGCCGGGCCGTGAAGCAGCGCCGCAGCCAGCGTTCCAAGCGCCACCAGTCCGAGCAGGATGAACGCGGTTGCCGGCACCAGAAAGCCGTATAGCGCATAGGCTGCATAGACCGTGGCGAAAGCCACCGCCGTCCCGGCCGCCGTCAGGATCGCCGGGATATTGGCAATCGGCGTTGCTGCGATGGTGGAGATGCTCTCCTTGCGGCGGGTCCATTCGCCGGCCAGCAGCAAGGCGAGGGCGAACAGGCCGCCCAGCATGGTGCGCACTTCGGGGCCGAGCAGCCCGGCCTCGATCGAATAGCGCACCATGAAGAAGCCGCCGAGTGCCAGCG
>DAIMKE010001285.1:0-2235 GCA_036721875.1 Bradyrhizobium sp.
CGGATCAACCGCTTCATTTCAGAAAGACGGTTGCCAACTGACCTAAAACGGCTTCTCCGGCACGGTTCGCACCCTCGCTCTCAATGCCAAAGCCAAGCTAGTTCGGGTCGAGAATCCCTCCGACAAGGGACCGCACTTCCGCATCTTCGCCGGCAATGTCGAGCTGGGAGCGGCTTGGCAGAAGACCGCCAGGGACACCGAGCGCGATTACCTCTCGGTCAAGCTGGACGATCCGAGCTTCCCGGCTCCGATCTATGCCACCCTGATCGAGGTGGAGGGCCAGGACGGCCTACAGCTCATCTGGTCCCGCCCGAATCGGGATTGAGGGCCTACGGCAACGGCCCCGCCGAAAGGCGGGGCCATTTGCCCGCTGTCACGGCCTCAGCTCACGGAGCCGTGATAGTCTCTGGTGCATGTCATTCAAATGTATTACATCTAGCTACGAATATGGAGGTCGCTATGGCTTCGAATGCCTTGGTCCAAACCCGCATCGATGCGGACGTGAAGGAAAAGGCCACTGCGGTTCTGGAAAATATGGGTCTCACGGTATCCGACGCCGTGCGGATCCTGCTGACACGCACGGCCAATGAAGGGATGCTTCCGCTGGAGCTCGTGAGCAACAGCCAAGCTTACGATAGCTGGTTTCGGGAGAAGGTGCGCCAGGCGTTGGCCGACACGCGGCCTGATATCGATGATTCCGAGGTCGAAGCGCATTTCGCACAACGCCGTACCGCTGCGCTTCGAAAGGCACCGGAGCAGGAACGGTGAAACTCGTCTGGTCGCGCTTCGCGTTGTCCGATCGCGACGGCATTTTCAGCTACATCGAGGCCGAGAATCCTCGTGCCGCGGTTCATGTCGACGAACAGATTGCCAATGCCGCGCGGCGTCTGCTCGACTTTCCGGATAGCGGTCGGCCGGGGCGTGTCGCTGGGACGCGCGAGTTGGTCATTCCGCGTACATCTTATGTCGCGGCGTACCTGGTCGACGGCGATACCGTTCGCATCTTGCGCGTGCTCCATGGCGCGCAGATGTGGCCCGACGAACTTACCAACGACGATTGAGGCGGCTCTGTATCGTGCGACCAGCTGGGCGGGCAAGTTTCGATTTATTGCCTATATCGTAGGTTGGCTACGATAAGTACGATCAAACTAAATCTTCAAGCCTTCGTCTGCGTGCGTGCCGGACGAATAAAGGCCTTGGTCAGCGACTCGAGCGTGACCGGAGTTTTCGTACACCCTCGGTCGCTGGAAACGGCCGCTGCGCTGGATTTCAACCGCGCGGCATTTTTGTTGGTGTCTTTTTCATCTGGACGAGACGGCCTTTCTGCCGAGCGTTCACAGCACGGACTTTCGCCTCTAGAGGACGCCCCACGCCCGGTAGCGTCCCCGCCCGGTCGCCTCGCGCAGGCCGAGCTCGGCGACCAGGTTTTGGGCGGCACGGGGAGTGATCCCGAGTTCCGCCGCGATCATGCCCGCCGAGACGATCGGCCTCGTCAGCACGTAGTCGAGGAGAGCCGGCAGTTTTGAAGTGGTGCGACGGCCGGCGAGTTTTCGGGCGAGCAGGTTTCTGGTCATCAGCCAACGGTCGTGATCCTTGCGGCCAGACTCGGCGGCGGCCGTCATGGCCTCGAGTTGCACGACCAAACGCGCTGCGGCGTCGCGTGGCCGCCGGCGCTCACGCGGAATGCTTTTCAGCCCAGCATGCAGGCACGGCAGATGCGATCGCGTTTTGCCGCGGTCCCTCAACAATGCCGCGGCGAGCAGGCGGCCGAGCCAAGGCGTGTGCTCGAGTGGTTCGATCTCACCCCAGGCGTCGGCGGCAATCGCCCCCGCCAGGGTCGGCGGCAAACCGCGAGTCTGGTCGACCACATCGCGCCAGTGATCGAGGCGTTCCTCCTCATCCCAGTCGGGATCGTAGATGAGAGAATCCCGCTCCGGCCGAAACCGAGTCTCGGCGGCAAGCCTGCGCTCCGCCCTGGCGTTCGCTGCGTCGACCGCGTCGAAAGCGGCGGCCAGATGGGGATCGGTCTCGCGGACACCGAGGGGCAATTCGAGACCTACCTCCTCCCGCTCGGGGGCCTCGTCGATCTCAAAACCTCCCTCACCTTCCTTCCGGTTGCTCGTCTCCTGCTCTCGCTCGCCCCGCCCGCGGAGGCTGGAGAGCCCCGGAGCCGACAGCGCCCATTCGGGCTTCGCCTCGGCGATGCGCCGACGGGCGCGCAGCACGGCGTGGGCG
>DAIMKE010001286.1:0-2230 GCA_036721875.1 Bradyrhizobium sp.
GGTCGCACGCAGCCATCCGCGCGGCCGCGCGGCCGCCGCATCCGGCAAACTATCGTCGTGCTGCACAGCCATGCGAGTCCGGCAAATCCTGTTTCCTGAGGCCGTGTTTCGCTGGAATTGAAACACGGCTCCAGATTCCCAATGTGACGCGTTTCATTGACGCGATCCGGTCTCCACTTCGCTTGAAACGCATCTCGCCAATTCTAGAAGATTCTCGGGCGAAGTGGAGTCTGCCTGCCCCCGTCAATCGATGTCGTCCAGCGTCGCGAACAGCGTTCGCCGCGAGGCCCAGGCGGTGATCGCGGCGATCAGCAGCGCCTGTACCGCCAGCGCCAGATAGCCCGAGGGCGGCAACGAAAACGTCCCCAGCAGCGCCGCGAACTGGTCGCCGACCGGCGTGCCCGAGAACCATCCGGCGATCGATTCGGAGAACCCGAAAGCGAGCATCGCGGCACCGCCGCCGATCAGACCGCCTTCGAGGCCCAACCTGAGGAAATGCCGCAGGAATCGGTTGGCGATATAGCTGTCGCCGGCGCCGACGAAATGCAGAACCTCGACGATCGGACGGTTCGCTGCCATTGCGCCACGGGTCGCAAACGAAACCGAAATGATCGTCGCGGCGATCACCAGCACGAGGATGCCGATGCCTGCCAACACGGTCGCGCCGGTCATCGACCGCATGCGTTCGATCCAGGCGCGGTGATCGTCGACGCTGGCCGACGGCGCCACTTGCGTCATCCGGGAGCGCAACGCCGCAAGGTCGAGCGTGGTGCCGGGCTGGACGCGCGCGACGATGACCCGCGGCACCGGCAGTTGTTCGATCGACAGCCCGCTGCCGAGCCACGGCTCCAGCAGCTTGGCCGAATCGTCCTTGGTGAATGTCTTGACCTGGACGATGCCGGGCTGCGTCCGCATCGCTTCGGCGGCCGCGACCGCGTCGCGCTCGATATCGCGTCCTGCGATGGGGCGCACCTGCGCGGTGATTTCGCTGGCGACTTCCGACTGCCACTCCGACGCCGACGCGCTCACCAGCAGCACCGCGCCTGTCGTGATGGAAGCGAGAAACGTCATGATGGCGACGACGGCAACCAGCGCGCGGCCGGAGATCGAGGCCCGCGGCACGATCGGCGACATGTTGCGCGCCTGCGCAGGAACCTGCGGGCGCTCGTTGCCGAGGTCCACCAGCGGCGCATGTTCGTCACCGCTCCTATTCATAGATGTGCAACCGTCCCTGATGCAGCACCAGCCGCCGCGCCTCGTATTGATCCATCAGCGTGATGTCGTGGGTCGCAATGATGACGGCGGTGCCCGACCGGTTCAACTCGATGAACAGCCGCAGCAACCGCCGGCCCAGCGTCGGATCGACGCTGCCGGTCGGCTCGTCCGCCAGCAATAATTGCGGCCGCGAGATCACCGCGCGCGCGATCGCGGCGCGCTGCTTCTCGCCGCCGGAAAGAATTGGCGGCAGCGCATCCATCCGCTCACCGAGGCCGACCCACCGCAACAGGTCGATCACCTCGCGGCGGTAGCTGGATTCTTCCCGGCCCATGACGCGGAACGGCAGAGCCACGTTTTCGTAGGTCGTCATGTGGTCGAGCAGGCGAAAATCCTGCAGCACGATGCCGATACGCTGGCGCATGTTCGCAACCTGGTCCTTGCCGAGCAGCGAGACGTCCTGGCCGAACAGGTTGACGAGGCCCCGCGTCGGCCGCAGCGACAGAAACAACAACCGCAAAAGCGAGGTCTTGCCGGCGCCCGAGGGCCCGGTGAGAAACTGGAAGGAATGCGCCGGGATGAGGAAAGTCAGGTCGCGCAAAATCTCCGGGCCGAGCCCGTACCGCAAACCGACATTTTCGAACCGAACCAAGGTCAGCTCCGCTCGGCATGAGCCGTGGCCGGAAACCCCGGACATGAATCTGAACCCGGGCCAGCACCTGAGGCTGGACCCGAACCATTGGCGCGCAGCACGCTGGTTCGGGCTCCAACCCGACAAAACGGTTTTGCGGCCGTTATGGTTTCCGGTTCGTTAACGGTCACTCTGTAGCATCCGGACAAAGACACTGTGGAATTGGGCTCCATGCACATCGTTTGCCCCCATTGTACAACATCTTATGCCATCAATCCGGCCGCCTTGGGGGAGGCCGGGCGTACGGTGCGCTGTTCCCGCTGCAAGGAAACCTGGCTGGCCCGTCCCGAGGACGCCGTCGAGATGGCTACCGCCATGCCGGCC
>DAIMKE010001287.1:0-2229 GCA_036721875.1 Bradyrhizobium sp.
GGTGATGGAAGGTCAGCGCAGCGCACCAAGCGCTCTCGTGTCAGCCTCATGATAAGCGGGCCGTACAGCATCGGCTGAACAGCCAGGTTGCCCACGGTGCGCTGAACTTCAGCTTTGTGAAGGAGGACCGATGTCGGCTTGTGATGCGTTCTTCCCCGACCAAAGTCCGGCGCTTGTGGGCTGAGCCGCCGATTGGCCAAGCCTGTCGCTGACGGGGACCGCCGTCGACACAGTATCGGATGACGATCCGCCGTACAATCGACAGGTTGCCACTCATAACGGTCGATGTTTCAGAATCGACTTTAGGTATCGACAGGCAACAGTCCGTTAGTTGTAAAACTGCAGATTCAGATCTCAGTCTACACTAAAATCTTATCGCTGGCTCAACCAACAGGCGGTGTGCCGTGCGTGTGAAAGCTCTCGATCGTCTTCAGGCCCCAGGCCTGCCCCTTCTTCCGTTCTGTTTCGGTCCAAGTCACCGTTTGCCAGTCTGGATCGAGGATCAGACGTGCGCCCGCATTGGCGATCTCAACACGGTTGCCGGCAGGCTCGTAGACATAAAGAAAAAAGGTCTGCTGGACGGCGTGTTTGTGGGGGCCCGTTTCGATGTGGACGCTGTTCTCAAGGAAGATGTCGGCCGCTTCCAGCACGTGCTCGCGCTGGTCGACGGCGTAAGTCACATGGTGGAAGCGCCCGGTGCTGCCGGTGTAGTCACGCGTATAGGCGATGTCATAGCTCTTGTTGTTGACCGTGAACCAGCAGCCGCCGAGCTCGCCTGAATCGAGCACAATCTGCTCCGTCACCCGGCTGCCCAGAGCCTTGGGCAGGAAATCCCGGATCACACCGACATCGCGCGCCAGCAAGTTGAGATGGTCCAGCCGGCGCACGGCGCAGCCGCGGCCATGGTTGCGCTGCGGCTGGTTTTTCAGTGCCGGCTTCTCATGTGGCGGAGCAACATATTTGTTGGTGTCGAAATAGATCTCGAAGATGTGGTCGTCGGGATCGCGGAAGCGATAGGCGCGGCCATGGCCGAGATCACCCTCGACCCAACCCATACCGGCGCCGAGTGCCTCGACCGCTGCGACCCGGCGCAGCAGGGCCTGCTCGCTGGTGGCGCGATAGGCGACATGGCCGATCCCTGTGGTATGCGAGGCCGTGAGCTTCAGCGTGTGGAATTCGTAGTCGTCCCAGGCGCGCAGATAGACGCTGTCGCCCTCGCGTCCGCTCTCGGTCAGGCCGTAGATATTGACGAAGAAGTCGAGGCTGTCCTGCGGCTTGTCGGTGAACAGCTCGACATGGGCGAGATGAGCGATGTCGTGGATCGGTTCGGGCGTCATGGCGACCTCGGGTTCAGTCAAAAAGCGTCACGGCAGGATCAGTCGCTAGGCAAAAAATCGGACGAGCCCCGTGGCCAGGACCGGACAGGCGAAAACGAGTCCCAGGCGCACAAGGTCCGCCGCGACATAGGGCAGGACGCCGCGATACGTCTCGTTGATCGGAATACCGCGCGCGATCGAACTGATGACGAAGACGTTGAGGCCGATCGGTGGTGCAGTGAGCCCGATGCCAACGACGATGAGCACAAGGATGCCGAACCAGATGGCGACCTCGTCGGGTGGAAAGCCGAAATCCAGCG
The DNA here is from genome assembly GCA_036721875.1 of Bradyrhizobium sp. Taxonomy (GTDB): domain Bacteria; phylum Pseudomonadota; class Alphaproteobacteria; order Rhizobiales; family Xanthobacteraceae; genus Bradyrhizobium. Next base: position 1,637 of record DAIMKE010001287.1, read on the forward strand.
CTTGCACGAGCGGGAAGAAGACCGGCAGCGTCAGGATGATCATGGCGAGTTCGTCCATCACCGCGCCGAGCAGGATGTAGCTTGCCAGCAGCATCGCCAGCACGAGCGGTGGTGATAGTCCCAGTCCGGCGATCCATTCGGCGAGATTGGTCGGCATCTGCGTCAGCGCCAGGAAGGCATTGAAGACCTCGCCGCCGAGCAGGATGATCAGGATCATCGCCGAGGTCTCCGCCGTGATCCGCAGGCTGCGCGTGATCGCGGGGCGATCGAGCTTGCGGGTGGCGACACCGGTCAGCAGCATGGCGATGGCGCCGACGGAGGCGCCCTCCGTCGGGGTGAACAGCCCGCCATAGATGCCGCCCAGCACGACGACTGCCACCGTTACGGCCGGCCAGACTGCGAGCAGGGCCGGCAGGCGTTCGCGCCAGGGCATGCGCGGCAGGACCGGCGCGAGATCGGGCTTTCGCCGCACGACCAAAGCGATCGTGATGCAGTAGAACAGCGCGGCGAGCAGGCCGGGGATCAGCGCCGCCTGGAACAGTTTGGCGATGTTCTGCTCGGTCGAGATCGCATAGACGACGAGTACCACCGAG
>DAIMKE010001288.1:0-2223 GCA_036721875.1 Bradyrhizobium sp.
AGCAGCGACTGGTTGTAGATGCCGATCGAGCCGCCCCAAGAGCTCGCAATGTAGACATTGCCGACAGGAGTCGAGCTCGCATTGCCGACCGAGACGATACCCTCCTGCACCGGGGCCTGTGTCGCGTTGTTGAACGCCGCGGGCAGGAACGGACCGATGTCGCCGCCCGCCTGCACCACGAGATAACCGGGTCCGGCGACCTGAATGCCGCCGCCATTGGCATAACCGGTATAGGTGATGTTCCCGCCCGCTACGATCTTGCTGACGTCGTTGACGTGGATGTTCTGCACGATGAGGTTGAGATCGACGATGTTGCCGCCGGCATAGATGCTGGCGGGCCGGTTGATCTCGATGTGCTGGTAGACCTTGAGCACGTCGCCCTTCGTGCGCTCACCGAAGGTCCCCGTCGCCGTGATGGTGCCCGTGGCGGCGTAGATCCGCGCCGTGGTGTCGAGGCCTTCATCGTCTGCATGCGCCAGAACGGCGCGGCTGGAGGATTCGCCGTAGCCGCTGTTGGGCCGGTACGGATCGAACGCGACGTCGAACAAAGCCGGTCCGGCGGAGATCAGCGGACGCGGCGACCTTTCAAGCGGGTCGCTCGATTGCTTCGGATAACCGAAGGTCAGATCGATATCTCCCTCCGCCAGCAGGGCGAAGGTGCCATGATCGGACGCGCTCAGCATCATGCCCGGTGTCCGCACCAGCGATCCGGAGACGTTCTGAGTGACGATTGCGCCGATTCCGCTGGTAACCAGGCTACCCTGCAAGGCGATGGCCTCGAAACTGGCCGGATAGGCGGCGGCGGCGCCCGGCGTCGCCGTCGTGCTGACCGTGGGAGACGACAGACCGATCGACACATCGCCCGACTTGGAAAGGAGGCTGACCTTGCTGTCGGGACCGTACGTGTCGAAGTAGAGCGCCATCGTCGGATTGGTGGCAGTCTCCAGCGGATTGGCGTTGCTCGGCTGCTGGCCATGCAGCGCCGCCGGATTGACGACGCCGGCCACGGCGACCGAGCCGCCTGCCACGAGGGTGATCTGTCCGGTGTCGACCGCAAGTTGCGGCAAATTCGGAAGCGCCAGCGCGCTTTTGGCATAGCGGTAGATGGTGCCGTTATCGCGGATGTCGCCGCCGGCCTCGATGCGGGCATGGCCGGAGCCCTCGTAGAAGGATCCCCCGCGAATGTCGCCGCCAGCGCGCACGATCATGTTGCCGCTGCCGTAAACGTGCGTGACGGGCGTGCTGCTCGCGGCGAGGCCGCCGGTGACACGGCCCGTCGTCGGCGCCGATACCGAAACGTCGACGAGATCGCGTCCGGCGAGCACGCTGATGTTGCCGCCGGCGCTGAGGAAGCCCTGCTGGAAGCTGCCGTACTGGATCCACCACGCAGTCTGCGAGGCAATCGTATTTCCAGCGGGGGCAAATACGCCGGCGCCGACGATCGCCGCGCTGCCGCTCTGGGTGATCGCGGCATTGGACAGCAGCCAAGGCTGATAATATTGAGGGACTTTCTTGTCGACCGTGACGTTGCCGATCACGTCGCGTTGCGCGTCGATGACGACATCTCCGCCCTTCTCGGGGAACGCGGCCGCGGTCGGCGGACCATAGTAGAGATCGGGGGCATCCACGGCGGCTGCGTTGCCATAGCCAAGCACGCGGGGCTCGTAGAAGCCGTTGGGATCGGTCACGACGATCGTGGATGTCCCATTGATGGTCTGGACGCTGTACGGATTGGCGTAGGCTGCCGTGTTGACGCCGGCCGCATAGATCACGCCCGGCGCGCTGGTGTCCTTGAGGATCACGTCTCGCGCTGCCGCGATGTTGATGTTGCCGGTCCCGGTGCGGATCATGGTCGGGATGTCGACCGTGACCGTGGAGTTGGCCAACCTGTCCTGAACCAACGTCTGCGTGTAGCTGGCGTGCTTGTCGACAATGACGTCACCGACCTCGCGGGCGAGCGACACGCGTGCGCTCACATTGGCGCTGGAGACATCGGCGCCCGCCGTGAAGTTATAGGACCAGGACGACGGCGCCGTGATGGTCTTGATGTTGGCGGTGCTGCAATCGGTGGTGCAGACCAGCAGGCTGTGCGGGAACAGGTCCGCGGCGGCGAGATCCAGGCTGCTCGGACTGATGCCGTTCGCCGCCGCATTATAGGGAGCGGCTGTCGAGCTCCCGCCTCCCGGCGTGTTCAGATAGTAGGTATACGCGCCGTTCGTCCGA